>CALPVI020000060.1 GCA_943326975.2 Actinomyces viscosus
AACAAAAAAAGCCCACGTACTGGGCTTTAATTTTGGTCTTTTTCTGCTAGTTCTCTATTTGTTAGTAGATGCCGCTTTCGGGTGTAACCTACCTCGATTGATTGCGGTTCTTTGTTTAGTTTATTATTTTGTTCGTGTTAAATTAAATTCTTGTTTTTTGTCGTAACAATTTAATATTATTTTGTTTTCTCCAAAATGCAAATTTGTCACCTTAATTTGAAGCATTATTTTAACTTTTTTAATGTCATTTTCTTCTTGAAAGTATTCACAATGGTCATTTCTTTTTTTTTGTTTTTGCAAAGTTGGTAATATTTCAATTGTCTGATTTAAACCATTCACTTTACTCAGTACCAACGCTTTTTGTATAAATTTCTGCTTTTCTTTTATTTTAAATTCCCCCTCAACATTAACTTCTATTAATGCTTCGTTTTTAAATAAATTCAATGTGCTATCCAATATTTTATATTGTAATTTACTTATTGAAATGTCTTTATTTTGATCGTATTCATAATAACTTGTTTTGATGTCAGTCTGAGGTTTGTCACTTTTATTTGTAATCCCTAAAAATGATTTGCATGAAATTATAGTTATACTTAAAGAAAAAATAAAAGTAAGTTTAGTAAATTGATTTTTTTTCATTTTAGTTTGTTTGATTTCCTCCGTGATTTTTATGAGAAGTTAAAATTTTAAAATTATAGTAGTCCCTAGACCCGAAGCGTTCACTTCAGCGGTTTCTACTAACTTGTTTATAAGCGAAACAAATTATCGCTTATCCGCACAAATTAGTCGGCTATGCGATTAAATTCTTCCATTTTTATAATTTATAAACTTCTAAAATAAATAAAAGTAACAAATTACACCTTTATTTTATAAAATAATAATCCACGTTAATCCACGATTAGTTACGTTTCATGATGAGGATAATTGTGTGTCTTACGATCTTACTAGAGAATAATAATTGTGTTTTATTATAATTTATTAAGGGCTAGTAATAATGAAAAACTAATAAATAGTAGGAGAGTTTATATATAAAAAAAAACGTGAGAAATAATCCTCACGTTTTTAGCTATTTTCTATATATATATCTTACATTACCACAATCTTTTTTGTAGTAGTAAAGTTTCCTGATTTAACTTCTAAAAAGTAGCAAGCTGAATTCAATTGACTTGTAATTTTTAATGATTCATTTACATCATTATTTACAGTTGATATAGTTTCGGTATGAATAATTTTACCTTGTAAATCTCTTAACGTAAATTCTACTGGATTTTCACCTGCATGATAGGAAACATTAATATTTTGGTTTGATTTTGTAGGATTTGGATAAACTGATAATTCAATTTCTTCTGCTTCATTTGTAAATAGACCTAAAGTACCACCAATTGTGAAGTCATCAACATAAAAGTTGTTTGAATAATCTGATGCTTTAAATTGAATTTTAAATCTAGTTTGTACATCAGCATTTGATTTTGTATAATTAAATGAGTATGTTTTCCATTGATTATTTGTAGTTGGTGCAAAATCTGTACCAGCACCTGCAAATCCTGCAGTTAATAACTCTGATGTTGTTAATTGTTTCTGTTTAACCCAAGTTTGACCACAATTTGTTGAAGAATAGATTATTACATTTTCATTTGTGTCAGGTAAAGATGCATTTGTTGCATATGCATATTTAAAAGAAACTGTTACTCCAGATGTCTTAGTTAAATCATAAGAACTAGAGATCAATGCATCAGTATTTCCTCCAAGTCTATCATAGTAATAAGAATCTTCTGAGTACGCCATTGAATTACTTACATCTTTATAATTATTTAATTTGTAACCAGTAGTTTTGTTATAACCAACTCCTGGTAATTTTTTAAAAGAAGCCCAATTATTTTCTGGATTTTCTACAATGAAATAATCTTGTGCATTTTTCTCAAAATCATTAGTTGCAGGACCATTTATGTCTGCCCATGAAGGTGAAACATAAATATAATTTTCTCTTATAATCGAATCAGCTCCAGCAGTATTAGATACTACTAAAGATATTTTTTTAAATCCAGGAGTATTGAATGTAACAGTTTGACTTGCAGATGAAGAAGTAGCAGGTGTACCATCTTCAAATTTCCAATTTCTAGTGCTTACACTAGCTTGCCATGACATATCTGTAAATAAAATTGATGAACCTAAACAAATATAATTTTTATTTGATTTAAATGCTGCTACAGGTTTACATGTAGGGGCACTTAACACATCAATACCAGTAGCTGTATGATTTTGTTTTGTAATTAAATTTGATCTATTTGCTGTTATAGAAGTTAATGCTTCTCTCATCCTTGCAACTTGATCTGGAGTATACATGTTTGAGCAATATGAATATTCCATGTAATTTTGAACGTTTTCAATAACACCATAAGAACCTTTAACCGATAAATTATCTATTCCAAAAGTTCCATTAGTATTTTCTGCATTCCATCCATAAATTCTAAATGTAACAGAGTCATTAGTAATGTTTTTAAATAAATTATTACCTGTAAGATTAATTTGACATCCTGAAACAGTGTAAGTAGTGTCTTTTTTCATGAAGAATACATTACCACTTTGTATAGAGATTCTTGATACACCTGTAGTAACTACTGCAGAAATATTTGATGCGTAATTATCTGCATCAGATCTTACTGAAAATGTTCTAATACCATTTGTATCTCTATTTACATTAAATGATACATTGTCTATTGTAAGCGCTTGTTCTTTATCTACTTTTACTTTGAATTCGTAGTATTTAGTAGTGTTAATATTTCCAGTTAAATTAGCATAGTTTGTTTCGTTATTTGTTGAACCTGTATCCCAACCTGAAAATTCAAAAACACCTATTGTATTAGAATTACTTGATAAGTTATTTGCTTTTGTATTTGTTATGTTAATGCTAGTAGAACCAGTGCTTACATCAGTAGTGTCAATATTACCGGATACTTTCGTCACATCTGTAAATAAATTGCTAGTGCTTAAATTACCTATTGTACAATTCATATCATATAAATCACATGATAAATGTCCTTTAGTTCTAGGTGTATCATCAACACTATCATCTCCACAACTAACTTCTGGGTTATTATTATCACCCCAAGTATGTTTTAAATTAAGCCAATGTCCTATTTCGTGAGTTAAAGCGGTTGAATGTGAAGGATAACTTGTTCCTATATCACCAATATAATTGTCAAGTATAATTACACCATCTGCATAAAATCTATCAACATCAACCGTTGATGGATAAAATGAATATCCAGCAGCACCTCCGCCCATTTTAGTTACTACCCAAACATTTAGATATTTAGATCGATCCCATTGATTTAATTTTGAATAATCGTCTCCTTGGTATGTTTCATGAGAATAAATATGTTCAATACCATTTGTGCAATTTCCAAAAGGATCTTTAGTTGCAAGCTTAAATTGAATGTAAGCTTTAGCTTTTTTATCAAAGAAAGCGGGAACGATATCTACGGTATCACTATTTTTTAAACTATAGTCTTCGTTTAAAATATTTACCTGGTTAATTACCTGTGCATCAGTAATATTTTCAGATCCGTTTTGATGAATAATATGAAATACTAATGGAATCGTATAAACTATTGTATCTACCCCAGTACCTTTAGATAATAATCTTTGACGACTAGTTTCTTGATCTTTAAGATATTTTTTAAGTAATTCAGGATTCTTTTTGTATAAATCTTCAAGACGTTGATTTAATCCACAACTAAAGTTGTCTTTATTTTGCGCAACTGAATTAAAAGACAAAATAGACAAAGATGTAATTACTATGCTAGTAAAAAATTTATTCATAACGTTTAATTATTCGTAAAACATTTTCAATTTTCAAAGTTAAAAAAAAAATCTAAATGAAATGATATTCTTGTTACCTATTGACTGAAGTGGTATTTTTTTTATTTTAAGTGTTAGTTAAGTTGTAATATTTAATTTCTTCTAAAAAACTTTCATCTTTTTCTATTTTATTACCTATTACAATAACATTTGCTCCAGCTTTTTTTTTCTCTTTTATTTCCTTAATTGAATTGATACCACCTCCTACAATTATTGGTATTTTGAAATTAGATACCTCTTTTATTATTTCACTAGGAACAGCTTCTTTTGCACCGCTTCCTGCATCAAAAAAGATAATTCTCTTACCTAGTAATTTACCAGCTAGAGCAGTTTGTGATATTTCTTTATTGTTTGTTCTATCTATTGGTTTTGTACCACTTGTTTTTTCCACAGAGGAAATTATACCTCCAGATATTAAAATATAACCTGTAGGTATTACTTCGATGTTTAGTTCTGATACTTTTTTTGCAGATTCTATATGTTGACCAATCAAATATTCTGGATTTCTTCCTGAGATTAAACTTAAATAAAGAATAGCGTCAGCTTTATCTGAAATTTGAAATTTTGACCCTGGAAAAATTATTATTGGAAGTTTTGAGTTTTTTTTAATTATATCAATTGTAAAATCAAAATCTATTTTTGAAACAGTACTTCCGCCAATAAAAATAAAGTCTACTCTCGCGTCGTTTATCTTTTTTATAAGTTTAATAAGATTGATTTCATTTTTGTTTTTATCAGGATCAATTAGAATCGCAATTTTGCCAAGCTTATTTGAAAATTGGTGTAATATGTTTTCTAAATTATTCACAATTTGATATGTTGAATGTAATTATTAAGTCTTTGTAATTAATAAAGCTAAGTTTTGAATTCAAATTTATAGTATTGTTTGATATTTCTCCAAGATAAATTTGATCTGAAATTTTTGAAATTTTCAATTCATGCTTAAAGTCAATGCCGTTTAGATTTGCAATTTTATAAAGAACTTCTTTAAAAGACCATATTTTTGTAACTTCAAAATTTGAATCAACTGTTAAATCCGTAATTTCTTTATCAGATAAAAATTTGGGAGAGATTTTTTTTATATTGTCTCTTTCGTATTCGATATCCAAACCAACAACATGGTTTTTATTGTAAGCTATTCCGACAATGTTTTTTGTATGACTTATTGAGATAAATCCTTCATCAATTATTGGCGCGCCATTTTTATTATATTTAATTGAATGTTTTTTTAAATATTTTTGTTTTAGAATTCTAACTGCTATAAATTCTTTTTTTCTACTTTCACTTTTAAAGGTTTCAATTTTTTCTATTTCTTCTTTATTTAAAATATATAGAAATTCGTTAAGGTCATAATCATCGTATTCTAATAAATAGATGAAAATATTATCAGCTATAATTTTTTTGAATTTAAACTTCACCTTTTATGTTTTAGCAAATGTAATTATTTTAAAAATTAAAATATAAAATATGTGCATGTCGATTTAGACATGTATAATTATGTTAAAAAAGTGTTTGAATACATTTAGTTTTATAAATTTGATTTATCTATTTTTGTTAATGAAAGTTAAAAATATTTTCAGTTAGTAGTGTTTTATCAAACTGATTTTATCTATCTTTACGACTTTTCACTCAATTAATAGTTTAATAAATAAACTGTACATATGAAACAAAAACTTACGTTATTGATTTTAAGTCTCTTTATGACAGTAGCTTACGGTTACTCACAGGGTGGGTTAGGTACTGTAAAAGGTGTTGTTAAAGATTCTGAAACGAAAGAACCAATTCCATTTTGTAGAATAGCAATTATTCAAAATGGGACCGTTAAAGGGAATGCTGAAACAGATTTTGACGGAAAATTTCAAATCAACTCTTTAGACCCAGGGTCATATGATGTTGAAGTTAGAAATGAAGCTGAGGGATATCAGCCAACTTCATTGACTGGAGTGAGAGTATCAGCAAATCAAATTTCATTTTTAGATGATTTAGTTTTAGGTAAACCTAAAGATATTAAAGAAATTGAAGAGGTGAAGGTTGTTGCTTATAAAGTGCCATTAATAAATAAAGATGGTGGAGCTTCTGGGGGTACAATTACTAGAGAAGATATTTCAAGAATGCCTGTTCGTTCAGCTACAGCAGTTGCTGGATTAGTTGGAGGTGTTAATGTGAGTGAATCTGGTGAAATGAGTGTGAGAGGGTCTAGATCAGATGCAACTTACATATATATTGATGGTATCAAAGTTCGTGGTTCATCAAACTTGCCAAAATCTGCAATTGAAGAAGTTTCTGTTATTACAGGTGGTCTTCCAGCGAATTATGGTGATGTTACGGGTGGGGTAATTTCTGTAACTACAAGAGGTCCTTCAGCTAAATATTTCGGAAGTGCTGAATATGTTACTTCTGGATATTATTTTAAAGGTAAAGATGTAAATGGTTATGACGGTAAAGTTTTAGGACTTGATAAATATGGTTATAATCTATTTGAAGGAATGTTTTCAGGTCCTTTATTGATGAAAAAAGATTCAACAGGAAAAAAGCTAAAACCAATTTTAGGTTTTTTGATTTCTGCTAATTTAACTGATCAAATTGATCCAAGACCAGTTTTTGGTGGTCAATATAGAATTAAAAAAGATGTTAGAGATGAAATGGTTGCAAATCCTTTAAGACCGACACCATCAGGAATAGGTACTTATTACAATACAAATTTCTTACGTCAAGAAGATTTCGAAAAAGTTCCTTTTAGAATGAATGCTAGATCAACGGTAATTGCTGGTCAAGCTAAATTTGATGTTAAAACTGGTCCAAATGTGAATTTAACTTTTGGAGGATCTTTAAATTATGATAAAGGGACTACTGCAGGCGGATATTTAAATACTGGATCATTAATGAATTTTCAAAATTATGGTATATCTCATAACTTTGACTGGAGAGTTTTTGGTCGTATTACTCAACGTTTTTCTAATGATAAAGAGGGTAGTAGCAGTAAAATTAAAAGTGCTTTTTACACTTTAAACGTAGATTATTCTCAATCTAACTTTAATTCTTATGACCCTAAACACAAATTTAATTTGTTTGAATATGGTCATGTAGGAACGTTCGATATTACTTCAAGGCCAAGTTATGCTTGGGATCCTTTGAAATTAGCTTATGTTCAGAATGGAATTAAAGATGTAAGAGTTGATTATACTCCATCAAATACAAACCCTGATTTAGCAGCTGTAACAACACAATATTATTCAATCTACAAAGATCAACCGTTTGGTCATTATGAAAATTTAACTCAAATAAATGCAGGTAATGCATTGAGAAATGGGGATACACCATTAAGTGTTTATTCAATATGGGATAATATTGGAAGCCCTTATAATTATTTTGGAAAAAGTCAAGCAAATCAGTTTCGTTTAACAGGTTCAGGTTCTGTTAATATTGGTGACCATTCATTAACTTTAGGTTTTGAGTTTGAGCAACGTATTGATAGAGTTTGGGGTGCAGGAGATAATGGGCCAATTGATATTTGGACTAAAGCTCGTTTATTAACGAACTCTCATATTCGTGAGCTTGATGTAAACAATGCTACTATTGCTGATAGCGGAAGTTATAAAATGATTTCTTATGCACCTTTGAATTCAGGTTTAGCATCTAAAAATGGAGGTGTTTTTAAAGGTCAGGTTAATGGAGATAATCAATCCTTTTTTGATTATAATGTGAGAAAGAAATTAGGATTAAATCCAGGTGGAAATGATGTTGTAAATATTGATGCAATGGATCCTTCAACACTTTCTTATGATATGTTTTCAGCTGATGAATTATTAAATTCGGGTAATTCTTATGTTGCTTACTATGGTTATGATTACACAGGTAAAAAAGTAAGAGGTGCTACAAATATTAAAGATTATTTTACTGCATTTGATGATAATGGTAACTATAAAAGAAATGTAGGTGCATTTCAACCTACTTATATGTCTGGTTATATTATGGATAAATTTGCATTTAATGACTTGATTTTTAACTTGGGATTACGTGTCGATTTATTTGATGCTAATCAAGCTGTTTTAAAAGATCCTTATTTATTATACGAAGCTAAAACTGTTGCTCAGGTAAAAGCCGAAGGAACATCTTGGGCTATCATACCTTCTTCTATGGGTGATGATTATACAGTTTATGTTAATGATTTAAATAATCCTACAGGTATCAATGGTTTTAGAAGTGGTGATAAATGGTATGACGCTAATGGTGTTGAAGTTTCGGATTCAAAGGTTATTAGAGGTGCAAATGGTATACAACCATATTTAACAGATGATTCTAAAACATTGAATGCAAAAAAACAATTGGATGGGACTTCATTTACAGATTATAAGGCAAAAGTTTATGTTATGCCTCGTATTGCTTTTTCTTTTCCTATTTCAGATGAAGCTTCATTTTTCGCTCATTATGATATCTTGACTCAAAGACCTACTTCTAATTTAAGATTAGATCCATATAGT
>CALPVI020000061.1 GCA_943326975.2 Actinomyces viscosus
CTTAATACATTATTGACAGATGAAGAAAATGATGTTTCCTTTCCTATATGGTTCAATGATTCAATTATCAAATCAAAACGGTTATTTAAGATTACGCGTAAAACATTTTTATTAAATGGAAGAAAGGAGAACCCTTTTAAGACTATTTCTGGTGCAGTTCCTCGAGAAATGCGAGAGTATTATTTTTCAAATCAAGGTGTTATAATTCAATTAAACGTTCATTATTATTATGATGATAGAGAAATTGGATCTATTCTTTTTTCTTACACAGGAGAACAAGATGCATTTGGTTTTTCTCAAGTTAAAAGAAAAACGATTGTGACCAAAACAGCCAAACGTATTTCAGAAACACATGAATTATTTGACCCTGAAGAAAGAGAGTTAGATTTCAAAATGCATGTCAAAAGAAAAGGTTCAAGAAAATATTTGGCATATCAAGATATGGAAACAGGTGATTTTGTTTATTATATGTTAAAACCAAAATATTGGGGAGTTTTATCGATAGATTCTATTTTAAAACCAAATCCACGAGATATTGTTGCTTGGGGGACTCCAGAATTCCCTTCAAAAAGATACCAAGTAACAAACAAGGTGAATGAGCACAACGTGAAAGAATTTATATACGATTCTGGTCAGCCAGATGTTTTATCGTATTGGATTAAAAAAGTATATCCTTTTGATTATAAACGAACGTTTTCTTACAATAAAAAAGGTGTTTGTAATGCTTATACCGACTCGACATTTGCTGCCGGTGAATACGTTACACGTATGATTTCTACGATTCATTTAAATAAGAAAAATCAGCCAATTTATATGCTACATGAAAAAGAAAATCCTTCGAATGAAAAGGAATATTTTTCGATAGAAACATTTGAATATGAGAAGTTTAAATCTAAAAAATAACGTAATTTTATTTTTTCCTCTAGAAATAATCAATTTATTTTTCTATCTTTAATTTGAGCGAAGAGTTTTGTATTACTACTAACTCTATAAACATGAAATTTAAAATTGAAGAGAAAGTTCATGAATTAACAGATGGTTATTTCATGTTAATCGTTAAAATCTCAGTTGCGCTTATGCTTGCATGGATGGTTGGAATTCTAATTATATTCACTTATCCTTGTTTTGTATGGTCTGGAAATAAATATCCCCCTGCACTTATTTTTATTAATGATTACAATATTATCAATTGGTTATTATCAGTGATCGTTTTATTTTTTTATTGCAAACGATTATTTAAAAACTATGAAAGTGGATTGGTGATTGAAATTGATTTTCAGGATAGCCAAACAAATATTTGTGTTATAAATACCTTGACTGGTAAAATTCGTACAACCGAAATACTAAATAATGATTTTAAAATTAGAACTCAAATAAAAGAAAGTAGCATAATTGGTAAACAGCGTATTATTGAATTCTATCAAAAAGATACTTTGTTAACTTCGTTAAATATTGATTTATCTGTATGGAAAAGGCATATAAAAATTAATCAATTGATTGAAAAACTGAATCTATTTGAACAAAAATCAATTTAAAAATAGCCTACTCTTTCTTAATTCATGGTTTTATTTCATTACCTAATTTGTTCATAGTTTTTAAAAATGTAAATTTGTACATAATCAAAATTGAAAGTATGAACATACAGAAATATACAAAAGTAGAAAGTACACAACATCTTGTTATCGTTGGTACAAAAAAATCATTAAGTTCAAATAAAGACATCAAAGAATTACCTTCTATTTTAGGTGATTTTTTGAAAGTGTTTTTAAAAAGTGATAAAAAATCGGATTACCTAAAAAGTGCTGATAGTATTGCTTATTTCATCAAGGGAGATCAGGATGCCGAAAAATTAAGAGTTGCAGGCTCTGCAGTTCAAAAATTGATAGGTAAAGATGCTGTAAAAATTCAATTAATAGGTGAAGAAAACAATGTTTTAAATGTTGCAGAAGGAATTGCATATACTTCTTATCAATTTAATAAATACTTAAAAGAAGCAACTAAAACAGCTAATAAACTAGTAGCTATTTTAGTTGGTGAAAATGTGGAAGACAAACGTATTAAAGAATTGAACAACACAATTAAAGCTGTTTTTTGGGCAAGAAACATGGTCAATGAACCTGTTTCATATTTAAGTGCTACGAAATTAAGTGAAGAAATTACTGCCTTAGCTACTGAAGCTCCAATTACTGTTGAAGTATTAGAGAAATCTAAAATTGAAGCATTAAAAATGGGAGGTTTACTTGCTGTAAACAAAGGTTCAATTGATCCTCCGACATTCACAGTTGTAGAATATAAGCCAAAAAAGCCTATTAATAAAAAACCAATTGTTTTAGTTGGAAAAGGTGTAGTTTATGATACAGGAGGTTTGAGTTTGAAACCAACTCCAGGTTCAATGGATTGCATGAAAAGTGATATGGCAGGAGCAGCAGCAGTAGTTAGTGCCGTATATGCTGCAGCATTGAATAATTTAAAAACACATGTTATAGCATTGATTCCAGCGACAGATAATCGTCCAGGTTTAAATGCATACGCACCAGGAGATATTATCACTATGTACGATGGAACAACTGTTGAAGTGTTAAATACAGATGCAGAAGGTCGTATGATTTTAGGTGATGCTTTGGCGTATTCTAAAAAATATGATCCTGAATTAGTAATCGATGCAGCAACACTTACAGGTGCAGCATTAAGAGCAATTGGTCATCATGCATCAATTATTATGGGAAATGCATCTGATAAGCATTTTCAATTACTTGAAGAAGCAGGGAATGAAGAATTTGAAAGAGTAGTGCGTTTTCCATTTTGGGATGAGTATTATGAAGAAATGAAATCGTCTATTGCTGATTTAAAAAACATCGGTGGCGCAAATGCTGGCATGATAACAGCAGGAAAATTCTTAGAACATTTTGTAAAAGCTCCTTATATTCATATGGATATTGCAGGTCCAGCTTGGTTAGATGGTGCTGTTGATTATAAAGGTAAGGGTGGTACTGGTTCAGGAGTAAGATTATTAGTTAATTTTTTAAAAAATTATAAATAAATGGAAAAAGATAAAGAAAGAGAATTAGCTTCGGCTGCTCCTATCAGAGTTGGTATTTCCATTGGAGATATTAATGGAATCGGTCCAGAGGTTATAATTAAAGCCTTGAGTGATTCTCAAATTCTAGTAGATTGTACACCGATAATTTATGGTTCTACAAAAACAATATCTTATCATAAAAAAGCTGCAAAGCAATTTGATTTTACTTATCAATCATGTAAAACAGCTGACGAAGCACTTAATAAAAAAGTGAATATTGTTAATGTTTGGAACGAAGAAATCCCTTTTGAATTAGGTAAGGCGACGGAAGCCGGTGGAAAATTTGCTTATTTATCGTTGGAAAGTGCTACAAAAGACCTTGCAGCTGGTAAAATAGATGTTTTGGTTACTGCTCCGATTTCAAAAGAAGCTATGAAATTAAATGGCTTTCAATTTCCAGGTCATACAGAATATTTAGCTGAAATGTCTGGGGTTGATGAAGCATTGATGATGATGGTAGGTGATAATTTAAGAGTGGCATTGGTTACTTCCCATATACCATTGAATGAAGTTAGTAGTTCTTTGACTCAAGATAAAATTTACGATAAAATTATAACCTTAGAGAAGAGTCTTAAGAATGATTTTGCGATTACTCGACCAAAGATTGCTGTTTTAGGATTGAATCCGCATGCTGGCGAAAATGGAAAGATGGGTACGGAGGATTTATCAATTATTTTACCTGCTATTCAAAAAGCAAAAGATGAGAATAATATCCTTGCAGTTGGACCTTTTCCTGCAGATGGTTTTTTTGGTTCTTCTGCAATGTTTCAATTTGATGCTGTATTAGCAATGTACCATGACCAAGGATTAATTCCTTTCAAAGCATTATCTTTTGATGAAGGTGTTAATTATACTGCAGGTTTACCAATTGTTAGGACATCACCTGATCATGGGACAGCGTTTGATATTGTTGGGCAGAATCTTGCATCAGCTCAGTCTATGCGAAATTCTATCTATTTGGCGATGGATATTTACAGGAAGCAAAAATTAAGAAAAGAAATTACAGCGAATCCATTAAAGATTCAAGCGCCAGAAAAAAAGCGCCCTGGTGCTTTAGATTAATTATTTTTTTGTATATTACAAGTAAATATTTCTTTAAAAGTAATTTTAGTGTATATATAAATTATTGTTTAAGTTGTTGAATAATAGTTGTTTAATTGCATTTATTTACTTTAATTAATATTAATTTGTATGTTTTTTTGTTAAAAAGTTGATAGATATTAACAATTTTCAGTTAAAAATGTTAACTTTGCAATCCGATTTTAGGGTACACGTATGTCAAAACGAGAATATATTATACCATTCGTTGGTTTAAAGATTGGTTTTCATGAGTTTGCGTATGACATTACGGATGCTTTTTTTGAGGGTATTGAATATTCAATTGTACACAGTGGAAACGTTCACGTGACGTTGCAGTTGGAGAAAAAAGAAACAATGTTAATTGGAATCTTTCAAATAGATGGACTTGTTACTACAAGTTGTGATAGGTGTACAGATCCAATAGAAGTTGAAATAGATGGCGAATACCAAATTATCTATAAATTTGGGGGAGATGCTACTGACGACGAATCATTGATTGTTTTGGATCCAGAGGCATACGAGTTAGATGTTGAAATGAATATTTATGAATTAATTACTGTTTCTTTACCGTTACGTGTAGTTCATTCAGAAGGAGGATGTAATCCTGAAATGTTAGAGTTGTTAGATAAGTATGTAATCAATGCGAATGACGACGAAGACGATGAGGATTATTTCGAAGATGAAGACGACGAAGACTTCGATGATGATGATGACGAAAGTGATGATGATAGCGAAGATGAAGACGATGATAACAATGATATTGATCCAAGGTGGTCGGTATTGAAAAATTTGAATTAAAAAGCATAAATAAAGTAAGATGGCACATCCAAAAAGAAGAATCTCTACAACAAGAAGAGATAAAAGAAGAACGCATTTTAAAGCAGTAGCTGATAACATTGCGACTTGCCCAACAACTGGACAACCACATTTGTTTCACCACGCTCACTGGCATGAAGGTAAACTTTATTACAAAGGTAGAGTAGTAGCTGAAAAAGAAGTTGCAGTTTAATTAACTGTTAATTGAAAAATTTTCTTCTTGATGAAGATAGGAATTGATATTTTTGGTGGTGATTTTGCTCCGGATGCGAATGTGTCTGGTGCAATCCTTGCCCAAAAAGAGCTTCCTGAGGATACAAAAATTGTATTAATAGGTGACCAAGATACTATCTTGAGTTGCCTTTCTAAGTTTGATGGGAATCCAACAGATTTTGAGATTGTTCATGCACCTGATGTAATTACGATGCATGATCACCCAACTCGTGCGATTCCACAAAAACCGAATAGTTCAATTTCTGTAGGTTTTGATTTGTTAGCAGCGCAAAAAATTCAGGCGTTTGCTAGTACAGGTAATACCGGAGCAATGCTTGTAGGTTCTATTTATAAAATCAATACAATCCCAGGGATTATTCGTCCTTGTATAACTTCTACGTTACCAACTATAATAGGTACAAATTCTATTTTATTAGATGTTGGTTCAAATGCTGATTGTAAACCAGATGTTTTATATCAATTTGCGCTTTTAGGCGCATTGTATGCAAAAAATGTATATGGTGTTGAAAATCCGAAAGTTGCTTTATTGAGTATAGGAGAAGAGGAATCAAAAGGTAATTTGCTTACAATTGCAACTTACAAATTACTGGCGGAATCTGACGAAGTCAATTTTGTTGGTAATATTGAAGGTCGTGATATTTTCTTAGGTAAAGCAGATGTAATCGTTTGTGATGGATTTACTGGTAATATTGTGTTGAAAGAAGCAGAAGGTATCTTTTACTTGATGAAGAAAAGAGGAATTAAAGACGAATATTTTGATCGTTTCAACTACGAAAATTATGGTGGGACACCAATTTTAGGAGTGAAAGGAAACGTTATTATCGGTCATGGAATATCAAATGATGTGGCGGTTAAAAATATGATTTTACACGCTTTTGAAGTTGCCAAATCTGGCTTAGCTACAAAAGTAAACGAAGCTTTCAATTAAATTATGGGAAAAATAACTGCAGCAATAACAGGAGTAAACGGATATGTTCCCGATTATGTTTTGTCTAATGATGAATTAGCAAAAATTGTTGATACTACAGACGAGTGGATTACTACAAGAACAGGAATTAAAGAAAGAAGAATTCAAAAAGAAGGTGCTTCTTCTGATATGGCTGTAGAGGCAGTGAATGGTTTATTGGCTAAGATGAATTTAGATCCAATGGACATTGACTTAGTTATAGTTGGTACAGTTACTCCTGATCACCCTTTTCCAAGTACATCAAATATTATTTGTGATAAAGTGGGAATGAAAAATGCATGGGGTTTTGACCTTATTGCAGCATGTTCAGGATTTATCTATGCATTATCTACTGGAGCTCAATTTATTGAAACAGGTAAATATAAAAAAGTCCTAGTTATCGGTGTAGACAAAATGTCGTCTATTATTGATTATGAAGATAGAACAACATGCATCATTTTTGGTGATGGTTGTGGAGTTGTATTATTAGAACCAAATGAAGAAGGTTTAGGAGTTCAAGATTTTATTTTAAGAGCTGATGGTTCTGGAAGAGAATTTTTAATCCAACCTGGAGGAGGTTCTGCTTATCCTCCAACTGCAGAAACAGTAGAAAAAAGAATGCATTATGTGAAGCAAGAAGGAAAATCTGTTTTCAAGTTTGCGGTAACGAATATGGCTGAAGTTTCTGCTGAAATTATGGAGAAAAATAATTTAACAAGTGATGACGTTGATTGGTTAGTTCCACATCAAGCTAACTTAAGAATTATTGATGCTACTGCAAACAGAATGGGATTGCCTGCAGAAAAAGTAATGATCAATATTGAGAAATACGGAAATACAACGGCAGGTACATTACCGTTATGTTTATGGGATTATGAAAAACAATTGAAAAAAGGTGATACATTAATTCTTTCTGCATTTGGTGGAGGATTTACATGGGGTTCTGTTTATTTAAAATGGGCTTATAATTCGTAAACTATTAATTACAAACTAAATAAAATCGAGAATATGAATTTAACAGAAATACAAGATTTAATCAAATTTGTTGCTAAATCTGGTGTTAACGAAGTAGAAATCGAGAAAAAAGATTTCAAAATTGTTATCAAAGCGGAACAAAAAGGGAAAGATCAACCAATTTATGTGCAAGCAACTGCTCCAGTAGCATTGCCTCAAGCGGCTCCAGTAGCTGCAGCTCCAGCACCGGTTGCTACACCAGCTGCTCCAGCAGCACCTGCAGCTCCAGTTTCTGATGATTCAAAATACATCACTATCAAATCTCCTATGATTGGTACTTTTTACCGTTCTGCAGGACCAGATAAAGATGCTTTTGTAAATGTTGGCTCAACAATTTCTGCTGGTACGACATTATGTATTATCGAAGCAATGAAATTATTCAACGAAATTGAATCTGAAGTATCAGGTAAAATCGTGAAAGTTTTAGTTGATGATTCTTCACCAGTTGAATACGACCAACCATTATTCTTGGTAGATCCAGCTTAATTTTTTAAAAAATAATTGTTAGGGGTTAAAAATCGAAATGAAATTTCTGATTTTTAGTCCCTAATTGTTTAAAAAATAAAAACGTTTAAAAATGTTTAAAAATGTTTAAAAAAATATTAATAGCTAATAGAGGTGAAATCGCTTTACGTGTTATTCGTACTTGTAAAGAGATGGGAATTAAGACTGTTGCGGTTTACTCAACAGCTGACAAAGATAGTTTACCAGTTCGTTTTGCTGATGAAGCGGTATGTATAGGTCCTGCAGTAAGTTCAAAATCTTATTTATCTATTCCAAATATTATTGCTGCAGCTGAAATTACAAATGCTGATGCAATCCACCCGGGTTATGGTTTCCTTTCAGAAAATGAAAAATTTTCAAGAGTTTGTCAAGAATCGGGAATTAAATTTATTGGTGCTTTACCTGAGCAAATCGCAAAAATGGGTGATAAAGCAACTGCAAAAGCAACAATGATTGCTGCTGGTGTACCATGTGTGCCAGGTTCAGTTGGTTTATTAGAAAGTGTTGAAGATGCAAAAGCACAAGCGAAAAAAATTGTTTACCCAGTTATCATGAAAGCAACTGCTGGAGGTGGTGGTAAAG
>CALPVI020000062.1 GCA_943326975.2 Actinomyces viscosus
TCCGTTTCATTTTCTGAACAAAAATTTATTGAATCGTTTCCTGAATATGTCATTTTCAAATAATCTTTAATGACTAATGTTGAATCAAAATGTTTGGTTTCTCCTGAACAATGATCTATATAATCAAAAGATATCACAAGTGTTTCAGGCCCTTCTTTTGATGAGTCAAATTTGGTCTTTATGAATAAAGTATCTGAGAACTGATTAACTTTTAGTGTATCTCTTGATATAATTTCCTCATAATCAATTACATTTTGAGCTGAACCTGAAAACGATATATTTACATACTCTTCAGTTGAAGCATCATCTCTTTCAATAATTATCATAGCTGATTCACAACCTTCTATTAACTCATTTGTATTTGTTGATGACTCTACACGGATTTTAACTGTATTTGGTTTTGTAAAACCAGAAAAATAGCCAAACATAGAAAAACCACTACCACTCTGTAAAATAGCACATTGCATCATACCATTAGATTCCAACAAAATTGAATCTCCTGTTACTTGTGCTTGATTAAATATATATAGTACCCAAATCGAATTAACTATTATAGGATTTGTCAAAGGCACTCCATTCAATTTTGGTACATTTTGGGGATGCGTCAAAACATATACTTCATAATTTAATCCTAAAAAATCTTTCGTCTCGATGACTTTTGAGCCCGTACAATTTAATGGTGGTAAAATTGTTTGGTCAGCCTCACAACTTAAACCAGATCCTTGCGCTACTAAAATTGGTTTATCCGCTTTAACAAATTGGTAATCGTGAATATTTAAACCATTAGATAAGGTAATAAAATCGCCACTATTTGTTAAATTATAAGCTAAACCTCCTGCTGTAAAAGATGTATTAGGTTCAATAGAAACCACTGTAAATTGTTCTAAAGTAGAAGTCCCTCTTCCTTTTACAACCAAATATTCAGTTCCTGCAAGTTCATTCGGAATCAATTGCTCTGAAATAGCATCTCCACATCCTCCAGGCGATTCAAAACTTGCAGATGAAGTGATTGAAATATTTTTATTCGATTTGATTAATACCCCTATATTGTTTCCCAACCCATTACTATTAATCAAATAGGACTCACCTTTGTTTAACTGAATCGATTGATTACCAACATTTGAAACTAACACCGTTGTATTATCTTCAATGGCCAATATCCCATAAATTAAATTAGTTGAACGATAACCAATCAAATGAAAACTCGAACCTAAAGCACTATACCCCTTACTATTCATGGAATAATTACCTTTTATTTGAGTACCAAAAGAATTATTAGCAATATCTCTTACATTTACCGAAACAGGTAAATTTGATTTAACAACTAAACCCTCGGAGATAAGCAAACTATTATTCAAAAGTAATTCCTGAGATGGATTTGAATTTTCTAAAACATGACGAATTGGATTTCCTTTTACTACAATTGTATCAAACAAATGAGTACCATCACTTTTGAAAACATGAACATTTGCAGATTGTGAAGACGATGTTGATACTACGATTTCTGTTTTATTATTCCAATAAGAATAAGCAACTGGTGGAATATAATGTACTGTATCATATTGAGCAAAAGTATTTGACAATACGATGAAATGTATAAAGATAAAGAGTAAAAATCGATACATGTTGATATATTTCAGTAGGCTATTATCTAGTAATACCTGCTGCTCTTAAACATTTTTTAATTTTTTTATCATGAATCGCGCGCTGTTCAGGCGTTTGAGATGCATCCATCACTAAAAAAGCTTTACAATGTGTATCAACCTCCTCTAATCGTGAAATTAATTTGTCATCAATATTCCCCGCTTTAACAGCTTTATCTAACGAATCATTTAAAACTACACAGTGACAAAAATCCCATTGCTCGCCATATTTAGCTTCGATTTTAGCTTTATTCTCTTGAAATTCAGCATTACCAGTCATTGCAGTATCTTGAACAGTAGTAATTTTTATTGCTTCTTCAGGTGTTTCTGGTGTTTCAACACGATTCATATTTTCTCCACATGGACCGCAAAACACTTCTTTTTCTTTCGAACAAGAAAATAAAAAACCAAAAAATAATAGTAACGTTAATGTTCTTAGCATGATTGTAATGAATAATCTGATTAATAATAAATTGAAATTTTAATTCAATCCAAGTATAGCCTATTATTACAAAAATAAGAATGTAATTAAAACTAAAAACAATTTCAGTATTTATTTTAATTCATCAAACAATACATAGCCTGTTGATGTATCATAAAACGCAGAAACTATACTGATGTTTTTAGAATGAACTTGTTCTTTCACATAAGTACTTTCATGCAGTATTTCCTCTAAAGAATTAACTGTGTTTAACTGAATTACTTCATTCAAAGTCGATTCATTTTCAGTGATTTTTGATCTTTCGCAATTGCACTGCCCTATCGCCTTTTCTATTTTATCCGTTACAGATGAAAAATTACCCTCAATTTTAGCATTTATAGCATAAGTTACTGCACCACAATTTGCATGTCCTAATACGACAATTAATTTCGTTCCTATTTTTTGACATGCAAATTCTATAGAACCAATTATATCCTTGTTAATAATATTACCTGCAATTCTAATTGAAATAATATCACCTAAACCTAAATCAAAAATAATTTCAGGACTAGTTCTAGAATCAATACATGTTACAACAACTGCTATCGGATTTTGATCATTTGAAGTTGCATTAATTTGTTGATCAAAATACTTTTCAATTAATTCTCCTCTTACAAATCGCTTATTGCCTTTTTTTAGAATTGTCAAAACTTGTTCCGGAGTTAATTTTTGTTGCGTCTCTTTATCTATTACATTAACAAACTCAATTTGATCATCAATGCTAATCTTGCCCTTTAATCCAATTATATTTAAATTTATTTTATTTTCAACAGCAACTGTATCTTTGAAATTCTGAATCAATTCAACAATATCGTTATCTATGTAATCCGTATTTTTAGCATTCAAAATAACATTTGAATTTTTAGGTAATTTCCACAAAGTATTTTTTATTGAGGCTTTATTCAAAAATGAAACTTGATTAGGTAAATCAATTTTAATCGTTTCTTTCACACTTACTTTTTCATTTTTAATCTTAAATGAATTTTTATAACTGCTCTTCAATAAAAATAAAATACTTACTAGTAAACCAATCGAAATACCAACTAGTAAGTCAGTAAATAAAATTGCAAAAATGGTTACTATAAAAGGAATAAATTGATTCCATCCTTTTTTATATTTTTCAACGAATATTTCAACTTTAGCCAATTTATATCCTGTCATGATTAAAATTGCTGCTAGAGATGAAAAAGGAATTAAATTTAATATCGAACCCAAAAATAATAAGCTTAAAAACAAGAAAACACCATGCATTATGGTTGAAAGTTTTGTTTGTCCACCTGCATTTACATTTACAGAACTTCTAACAATAACAGATGTAATTGGAATACCACCGATTAAACCCGAAAACATATTGCCAATCCCTTGAGCAATTAATTCTCGATTTGGCGAAGCTTTACGCTTGTGTGGATCTATATTTTGAACAGCTTCTAAATTCAATAAGCTTTCGATTGATGCAATAGCTGCAATTGTTCCACCTAAAAGCCAAACATTGTAATTTGATAAACTCCTAAAATTTGGAAAAGTAAATAGATTTGAAACTCCTTTAAATTCAGGAATATTTACTAAATGAGCCTTATGAATATATAAAAAAGGAATAAAATGATAAAATATTGAATTCAAAATAACACCAAGAAATACAACAATCAAAGAATCAGGTATGTATTTTACAAAATTGTATTTCATCTTGTTCCAATAAATCAAAATCAAAACAGAAATAATGGAGACTACTATTGCACCATAGGAAAAGTAATTTAATATGTTTAATAGTTCTGAAAAGGTGTTTTGATGATCTGATTGAATAAAAGCAAAATCTTCTTCTGGTACTCCATCATACCCAAATGCATGCGGTATTTGTTTTAATATCAATATAATACCAATTGCTGCCAATAAACCTTTAATGACATTTGATGGTATATAATTAGCTATAAATCCTCCACGTGCATAACCACTGATAATTTGAATAAAACCTGCAATTACAACTGCAACCAAAAAAACATCAAATTTACCTAATTGAGCAATCGCTGCAAATACAACTGCTGTCAAACCAGCAGCTGGACCACTAACACTTATCTGAGATTTACTAAAAAAACCAACAATAATTCCACCAACAACCCCTGAAATAATTCCAGATAGAGCAGGTGCACCACTCGCTTTAGCAACTCCTAAACACAAAGGTAAAGCAACTAAAAAAACAACTATACTAGCAGGAAAATCATTTTTAAATTTTGAAAATGTAATCATTTTTCTAATTGTTAATTTTTTGTTAATTTTATTATAATTACAAAAATAACATGATTTAGAAAATATACAAATATTGAGGATAATAAATAACTAAAAACAAAAAGAGGAACAAATTCAATTTGAAATTTGTTCCTCTTTTCGCTAAACTTTGCTAAAACTATAAACCTAAAATACAACTATGAAATTGTATGTGACAAATTTAAGAACAATTCTTGATTAAAAAAAACATTTTTATTTATTTTTTCGATTAACCATTAATTATAAAATAATCTTTATCAATTATTTAGTTTAATTTCTTTTAAAAATTAAAGATTTAAAGGATAATGAAACAAAATAAATACATCCACTAGTAACAATTATCATTGAACTCATAGAAACATCAAAATAAATTGAAAAATAAAAACCTATTATTATCGCAAGTATGACAAAAAGACAAGATAAAAAAATCATTCTTTTTAATTTTTTAGATACTAAATATGCGGTAGAAGGAGGAATTACCAACAAACCAATGACTAAAACAGCCCCAACACTTTCAAAACTCATAACAGTCGTGATACTGACCATACTCATGAAAACTAAATTCCACAAACCAACATTAATACCTTTTGAGCTTGCATATTCGCTGTTAAATGAAATTAACTGTAATCCTTTGTATCCAAAAATCACAAACAATAATATTGAAATTAGCACTGGAAAAATCAACCAAAAACTTCTCGTACCAACCAAATAACCATTTAGAATTATTTTATCCAAAAATGAGGAACTTAATTCACCGAACAAAACACATTCTTGATCCAAATCTGTGTTACTTTCTGTGAAAAGTGAAATGATTATTACCCCCAAAGCAAATAACCATGTAAATGTGATTCCAATGGAAGCATCCTCTTGTAATTTTAATTTTTTATGAAAGAAATCAATTAACACAGTAGTAATAACACCAAAAATTGCTGCTCCAATCAACATCAAACTGGAATTAAAGTTTGAACCAATTAGATAAGCAATCACTATCCCGGGAAGTACACTGTGAGATATTGCATCACCAACCATTACCATTTTCCTGAGCACCAAGAAACAACCAAGAATAGCACAACTTAATCCAATTGTAACAGCAGTTAGTAAAGTTAAAATATCATTTAAACTCATAAATACGGTATGTTTTTATTGTGAGGGTCTTCTTTTGGATAATCTAATTCTTTCATTAATTCTATCTCCATCTCAGGTGTAATTAAATGCTCAATTGTTTCAGCAGTCCCATGTATATGATCCTCTTTAAAATTCATTCTTTTTGTCAGATATAATTCCCACAATCGATGTAAACGAACAATTCTTGCAGATTCAATTAAACCTAATTCTGTTAATTCAAAATGATTCGTTTTTTTGTGAATTAAACCATTCCCTTGTAATTGTTGTATAGTTCTCATTAAATCTGCAGATTCCATTTGTCTTTTTTCTAAAAAAACTTTATAATTCACGTTTTGAATCCCTTTTTCTTTTAATTGATAAAATACTTTCAACACATTTTCTTGATTGATTTTTCGTTTATTTATTCGTTGTACTTTTTGAATAGAAAACCAACCTTTCTTAGGAGAAAACAAAAGTGTTAATAAGGTAATTGTAAACAAAACAAATACAATCCAAGGACCAGTAGGCATATTTTCTTGTGAAGAAGAAATAAGAACTCCAGTAGCCCCTGAAACAACTCCTATTAATGCTGCTATGATTAGCATTTTTACTAAATTGTTTGTCCAGTACCTTGCTGCAGAAGCAGGTGCAATTAACAAAGCCGAAGTCAAAACAATTCCTACTGATTGAATTCCAATTGAAACCGTTAAAACGGTAATAGTTGATAATAAAAATTCAATTCTTTTAACCTTAAACCCTTTGGAAATGGCGAAATCTCGATTAAATGAAATCAACTGAAATGACCTAAAATAGAGAATTACTATGACACTAATAAGTAAAGAAATATATACAAATACTTCAATATCATCTAAAGTCATTGTTGCTGCCTTACCAAATAAAAAATCCTTTAATCCAGATTGATTTCCATTTGAATTTTTAGATATTACAGATAAAAAAACTGCACCTAATGCAAAGAAAAAAGTGGAGACAAAAGCAATTGCGCTATCTTCACTCATTTTGGTTTTTTTAGATAAAAAATCTATTAACAAAACCGAAAACCAACCAAAAAACAATGCTCCAACCATTAAATAAAGAGGGTCTTTTGTTCCAGAAATCATAAAACCTATGCATACTCCTGGAAAAACTGAATGAGAAATTGCATCACCTACTAAGGTTTTCTTTTGTAAAAATGAAAATGTACCAACAATACCAGCAGTAGCGCTAATAAGCACAACTCCTAACAATACTTTCATTGCCAATGCATTTGAAAAAAAATAAGTAATTGTTTCCATTTTATTTATCCTCAAATCCTGCTTCTCGTAATGGAAAGTCAGTGTTTTTAATACGTGTTTGAATTTTAGTCAATAAATTTAATTGACCACCATAAGTAGCTTGTAAATTTTCATCCGTCAAAGTTGATTCAATTGGTCCGTGAGCAATCAATCGTGTATTTAATAACACGATATAATCAAACATATTCGACACAGTTTGAATGTCATGATGCACTATAACAATTGTTTTACCTTCATTTTTTAGCTGAATTAACAATTCTAAAATGGTCTTTTCAGTTGCCATGTCAACCCCCACAAAAGGTTCGTCTAAAATAAAAATTTCCGCTCCTTGCGCCAATGCTCTTGCGATAAAAACACGTTGCTGTTGACCTCCAGACAATTCAGAGATCTGTCTTGCCTTGTATGGACTTAATTTAACTTTATCTATCGCATCTTTTACTAATTCCTTATCCACTTTGGTTAATCTTCGAAACAAATTATTTTTTTTGTAACGCCCCATCATCACTACATCTTCCACAGAAGCAGGAAAATTCCAATCAACAGATTCTCTTTGAGGTACATATGCTACTTTGTCTCGAACAACATTCAATTTTGTATCTAATATTTTCACATAACCACTTGATAAAGGAATTAATCCCATAATCGATTTCAACAAAGTAGATTTCCCCGAACCGTTAGGTCCAACTACTCCTATAATTTGACCCAAGGGTAATTCAAAATCAATATCCCATAAAACTGGAGTTGTTTGGTATGCTACAGATAAATTGTGAACTTCTATACTTGACTTCATTATTTCATTGAATTTTTAAATGTGGAAACATTTTTTTCTATCATTTCAAGATAAGTTGCTGCATGTGATTTTTTTCCACCCAATGCATCAGAATAAAGTGTTCCTCCAATTTTTAATGTGTGATTTTGTTCTTTACAGCCTTCAATAACAGCTTCAATTGATTTAGATGAAACGCTACTTTCAACAAAAATGGCAGGTATTTTTTTTATTACAATCTCATCAATCAAATTCGATACATTTTTCAAACCTGGTTCAGTTACCGTAGAAACTCCTTGAACAGCTTTCACTTTTATCCCATATGCTTTACCAAAATAATGAAACGCATCATGTGATGTAATTAAAATACGTTGATTTTCATTCAATTGATTTAATTCAGCCTTTATTTTCTTATCCAAATACTGCATTTTATCTGACAACAAATCGTATTGATTATTTATTTGTACAGAATCACTTGGATAGAGTATTATCAGTTGATTTTTACAATGTCGAAGTCCACTCAACCAAATCTGAACATCAAACCAAATATGAGGATCGTAAGAATGTGAATTCAATTGAATCAAATTCGATTTATTAATCCCATCAGAAAATGAAATCACAGCTTTTTCTTTCTTTAATCGATTAAATAAA
>CALPVI020000063.1 GCA_943326975.2 Actinomyces viscosus
CGACAGTTCAGAATGGAACGACAGCTGATTTGATTTTTAGTTTCGATAAAATCATTGCTTATATTTCGCAATTTGTTACCTTAAAAATCGGGGATTTAATTTACACAGGAACACCTGCAGGCGTTGGTCCAATTGAGATTGGTGATAAATTAGAAGGATTTATTGGTGATAAAAAAATGTATAGTTTAAATGTGAAATAGGTTGAGGCATAAGCTTAGATTGAGGTTGAGATTAAGATTTATGCTGAGATTTTGATTATTTACCTTTTGCTTTTATTACAATTAATATTGTATATAACATTATCTTGAAGTCAAGAGCTAGTGTTCTATTTTTCAAATACAATAAATCGTATTTCATTCTATCCAGCATCTGCTCTACGTTTTCAGCGTATCCGTACTTCACTTGCCCCCAAGAAGTAATACCTGGACGAACTTTTGTTAAATGTAAATATTGAGGTTCAATTTTAACAATTTGATCTATAAAAAACTGTCTTTCAGGTCTTGGACCAACAAGTGACATCTCCCCTTTTAAAACATTGAAAAACTGAGGGAATTCATCCAAACGCAATTTCCTCATGTACCTTCCAATTTTTGTTATACGTGGATCATTGGATGAGGATAATTGAGGCCCAGCTTTTTCAGCATCAACATACATGGTTCTAAATTTAATAATTTTAAATGTTGAACCATGCAAACCGATTCTATCCTGTTTGAATAATACAGGACCTGTTGAAGTCATTTTAACAATGATACCTAGAACTATATATAATGGAATCAAGACAATTATTGAAATTATTGAAACAACAATATCTATGATTCTTTTCATTATTTTTTGACCTACCGGCATTTCATCAGAATTCACCTCAAATAACAATGCTCCAAAAAGGTTGTTCATTTTAACTGAACCTGACAAAATATCATACATATCAGGTGAAATCTTTATTTTCACATCTCTTCCTTCAATTCTAGATATAATTGATCTTAATCGATCATGATTAGTAGTTTCTAAAGCAATTATCACCTCTTCAATTTTATGCTCACGCAAAATACTTTCTAAATTCTCTGCATGACCTAAATAAGGAATTTTATCTTCTAACAATCTATCTACACCGTTTAAATTGATAAAACCTACGAAATGATTTCCAATACCTTTTGGTAAATTAACTATCTCATTATAGATTGAGACAGCTTTATCGCTTCCACCAATAATTACTGTTCTAAAACCACTTTTATTTTGATGAATTCGATTTACAATAATTGAAACAAAAATCAATCTTGAAAAAAAAGTGAGCGTAAAATGTATTGTAAACAAAACAAACAAAGAAGTGTAATAGGTTTTATAGGTCTTTATATCATCATCTAATAATAGTAGAAAAAAAACTATTAATGCTCCAATCAAAGAACTCAAAAATGTAATATTAAAAACCTTTAATCTGTATAAACGCTTAACATCATGATAAGTACCTTGTAATAAATAAATAAACAACCAAAGTAAAGGCACTAATAATAATCCAAAATAAAAAGATTCATTTATTGTAAACGTCACTTTTTCTATCGAGACTTTTCTATAATAGAAAAATATACCCCATGTCAACAAGGCGAAAATCCAATCAATTAATATTAAAAAA
The DNA here is from genome assembly GCA_943326975.2 of Actinomyces viscosus. GTDB lineage: Bacteria > Bacteroidota > Bacteroidia > Flavobacteriales_D > Crocinitomicaceae > CAIUKX01. The sequence continues at coordinate 1,628 of CALPVI020000063.1, forward strand.
GTTGTGACGAAATTTTTTTTCATTGATTAATACACTATTTTGATATTATCAATGTAAATATCACTTGTTGCTAAACTTGAGTCAAAAAGTGAATATAATGAAATCTTATAGGTAGTTGCATTGGTTGAATAAGAAACGATTTCTTTTAAAGAAATATAAATCTTTTTCCACTTAACATCACTTTCAGCTTGCGCATTTAAACGAATATTAGCGTTATTTGTCGAACTTCCATCAGGTAATATCGACACAACACCCGTTGTCAAACTATTCGTATTATAATAATCAATTTCTAAATAAACATCATACCCTTTTGATAATGCTAAAGGCACATTTGTATAAGCTAAAAACAATGAGTCTGATTTATTCATACTGATACGACCACAAGGTCCCCATTTCAAAATAGGCGCTGAATTATCAATTACCATATGAGCTGTATTATTCACATCTTCATCTATTTTAATTGCTGGATCCCCAAAATCTTCTTTCCAAAATTTAGTAGCAGCGAAATATTTGGTAACAGGATTAATTGTTGTTACTTGATTTTTATTCAAGGTTACATTTACACTATACGTTTCCGTGAATGGATATACTTTTTTTGTTGCAGAAATACCATTATCAAGAATCGTAGGTAACAATTTGATGTTTACATTTCCCGTTTTCAATACCGGTATTTTAAATGGCACTTCAAAAACTCCTAATAATTCACCATCAACATATACCCATGCATTATTAAAATTATGTGTTAATTCTCCTGCAATTCCTGGAGTTGCATTTGAATTTTCAATCAACGTCCATTCATTCACTTCCAACCATGATGGGTCAGGATTATTTTTCACACACGATGAAAAGAGAAACAATGATAAAGTAAACGCAATTAAATATCTCATATTAGTAATAATTACAAAGAAACGTTAAAATTGATTAATTATTGTCTCCTAATAAAATTGGAGATAAATTTATTTTGTCTACTATTTTTTGAGCAATATCTAATGCATTATAACCATCTAATATTGAAACAATTGGAACTGTATCATTTACAACTGACTCATAAAAAGTTCTTAATTCCTCTTTGATTGCATTTATTGGTTCTATTTCTGGTTTATCGAAATAGATTTTTTTGGATGGTTTACCTTCTCCTAAATCAAGTACTAAATCAAAAGGATCTACAGCTCCTTCGACATTGTTCATTTTAACAATTTCCAATTCTTTAGAAAGAAAATCTACACTTATATAGGCATCTTTTTGAAAGAATCGTGATTTCCTCATGTTCTTCAATGATATTCTACTTGCTGTTAAATTTGCCACACAGCCGTTATCAAATTCAATCCTTGCATTCGTAATATCTGGTGTATCGCTTACAACAGCAACACCTGAAGCTGAAATTCTTTTCACGCCCGATTTTACAACACTTAATATGATATCAATATCATGTATCATTAGATCCAATACAACCGAAACATCTGTCCCTCTTGGGTTGAATTGAGCTAACCGATGTGTTTCTATAAACATCGGTTTATTAAACGATTTTAAACTTGCTTTAAAAGCCGGATTGAAACGCTCAACATGTCCGACTTGCACTTTAACATTCGCTTCTTGAGCAAGATTGATTAATATTTTGGCTTCCTCTACTGTATGTGTAATTGGTTTTTCAATAAAAACATGTTTGCTTTTTCTAATTGCTGCCGATGCACAATCAAAATGGCTTATCGTTGGTGTTACAATATCAATACAATCAACTAAATTGAATAATTCTTCTTTTGTTTCAAAGCGCTTTACTCCAAATTTCTTTTCTACAAAAGCAGCATTTTCATCATTCGGATCATAAAAACCTACTAATTCAAATTGTTCTGTCAATTCTAATAGTAATTCAATATGTATTTTCCCTATATGACCAACACCTAAAACTCCAATTTTTAACATTGCTTGTTATTTTTTACAAAATTAATCTTCATAATCATACATTCTGCTTCGTAAGGTTTGACTTATCAACAATCAATCCTCAAAAAAGTGATTGAAACGCAATTATTAAAGTTCATTTTTCGATTTATCTTTTCTAGTTCATTTTCAATGCTTTTCAGAGAAAAAAACAAAAAAAACAAAAAATATTTCACTTTTATAGCTCTATAAAGCGAATTTTATATATATTTGCGCTCGAATTACGGAGGTTGTAGCTCAGTTGGTTAGAGCGTCGGATTGTGGTTCCGAAGGTCGCGGGTTCGAGACCCGTCTCCCTCCCAAAAAGGTCAAGCATTATGTTTGACCTTTTTTTGTTGTATAAAACGCAAGGAAAAGATTCACTTTTTTAACTTATCTTTGCCCACAATTTGAAGCAAACATTACAGATGAAAAACGCAGAAGCAATAGAAAAAAGAAGAACATTTGGTATTATTTCTCACCCTGATGCTGGTAAAACAACTTTGACTGAAAAGTTACTTTTATTCGGTGGAGCAATCCAAACAGCTGGTGCGGTAAAAAATAACAAAATCAAAAAAACTGCTACTTCGGATTTTATGGAAATTGAGAAACAAAGAGGTATCTCAGTTGCAACTTCTGTGATGGCTTTTGAATACGCTGGAAAGCAAGTTAACATTTTAGACACACCGGGTCACAAGGATTTTGCTGAGGACACATTCAGAACCTTGACTGCTGTGGATAGCGTTATCTTGGTAATCGATAGTGCAAATGGTGTTGAGGATCAAACGAAAAAGTTGATGGAAGTTTGTCGAATGAGAAAAACTCCAGTAATTATTTTCATCAACAAAATGGACCGTGAAGGTAAGTATACATTTGATTTATTAGATGAATTAGAAAATACTTTAGATATTAAAGTTAGACCTTTGACTTGGCCGATTGGAATGGGTGATCGTTTTAAAGGTGTTTACAACATTTATCAAAAAGGATTAAACCTTTTCCAAGCAAATAAAACGAAAATCTCAACAGATGTTGTTGAAATATCAGATATTAATTCTCCTGAATTAGATGAAATTGTTGGTGAAAACCCTGCAAATGAATTAAGAGAGGAATTAGAAATTGTTGAAGGTGTTTATGATGCTTTTAACAGAGAAGCTTATTTAGCGGGAGATGTTGCTCCTGTTTTCTTTGGTTCAGCTGTAAACAATTTTGGTGTAAAAGAACTTTTAGATACCTTCTGTGAAATTTCACCTTCGCCAAGAGGAAGAGAAACTGATTTACGTTTCATCAATCCTTCTGATGATAAATTTTCCGGATTTGTATTTAAAATTCACGCGAACTTAGATCCAAAACATAGAGATCGTATTGCTTTCTTGAGAATTGTTTCTGGTAAATTTGAACGTAATACATTTTACAACCACGTTCGTTTAGAGAAGAAAATAAAATTCCCTAATCCAACATCATTTATGGCGCAAGATAAAAGCGTTATCGATGAAGCTTTTCCTGGAGATGTAATTGGTTTATATGATACTGGAACGTTTAAAATTGGGGATACATTAAACGAAGGAGAAAACTTCATGTTTAAAGGGATTCCAAGTTTCTCTCCTGAGATTTTCCAAGAATTAGAGAATTTAGACCCTTTAAAATCGAAACAGTTAGAAAAAGGAATTCGACAATTAATGGATGAAGGGGTAGCTCAGCTATTTATTCAACAACCTGGAAATAGAAAAATAGTAGGTACAGTTGGACAATTACAGTTTGAGGTAATTTCTTATCGATTAGAACATGAATATGGAGCTAATTGTCGTTTTATCCCTAAAAACTATTACAAAGCTTGTTGGATAACAACAGATAACAAAGAACAATTAGAACAGTTTGTGCGTTCAAAATCTAACTCTTTAGCAAAAGATAAGGATGATAACTTGGTTTTCTTAGCAGAAACAACTTTCTTGCTAACAATGGCAGAACAAGATTATCCTGATATAACATTCCATAAAACTTCTGAATTTAAATTAGAAAAAGCATAATGGAACCAACATCAAACATGAAAAGATTAAGATTCTTAGCGATTGCTGAAGGGATTTCTTATTTATCTTTTTTCATCACTGTACCATTAAAACGAATTTACGGTATCGAAGAACCAAATTATTTTGTTGGGATGGCGCATGGTATTTTATTCATTGCTTATATACTACTTTGCCTAATTGTAGCCAAAGAGTACAAATGGAATTTTAAAACATTATTTTTTGCAGGAATAGCTTCATTAATTCCTTTTGGAACATTTGTAGCAGATGCAAAAATTTTCAAAAAATAGAAATTAAATGGATACAAGAAAACACGTTGAGGTGTGTTTTACACCTGGAGAATATGCTTATTACAAAGATGAATTTGAAATTGTTGTTGTCATTGATGTACTAAGAGCTACTTCTGCAATTTGTGCTGCATTTGACAATGGAATTAAATCAATCATCCCCGTACCTACTGTCGAAGAAGCACGTGAATACCAAGCAAAAGGCTTTTTAGTTGGCGCTGAAAGAAAAGGTCAAATTGTAGAAGGTTTTGATTTCGGAAACTCCCCTTTTAGCTATATGCGAGAAGATTTTAAAGGACAAGAAGTTGTACTTTCTACAACAAATGGGACGAAATCATTAGATGTTGCAAAAGATGCAGAAACAGTTGTTGTTGGATCATTTTTGAACCTAAGCGCATTATCAAATTGGTTATCCTTACAAAACAAAAATGTGTTGTGTTTGTGTTCAGGTTGGCAAGATAAATTTAATTTAGAAGATACGATTTGTGCAGGTGCAATTTCAGACTTTTTAATTAATACTGGAAATTTCACTTCAGATGAAGATTCTTCTATCGCTGCAAAATATCTTTATTTATCCGCAAAAGATAATTATTTGGGATATTTAAAATCAAGTTCACACAGAAGGAGATTGAAAAACTTAAATTTAAACGAAGACATAAAATATTGTTTAACTCCTAATCAAACGGACGTCATTCCGATTTTAAAAGATGGCAAATTGGTTAAGTTATAAAACATTTATTCTACTATTATTCCCTCTTATTTTTGCTTTTGAAACGAATACAATCGCAAATAAGTGGGGATTTTACGGACACCAACAAATCAACCGAATTGCCGTTTTTACATTACCTTCTGAAATGATTGGCTTTTACAAAGAGCACATTGAATTTATCACCGACCATTCTGTTGATCCAGATAAAAGAAGGTATACGATAAAAGAAGAAGCTGCTCGTCATTACATTGATTTGGATCACTATGGCTTATTTCCCTTTGATAGCATACCTAAATCTTGGAGTAAGGCTGTTGAAAAATATTCTGCAGACACATTAAATGCTTACGGAATAGTCCCATGGCATATCCAACTTATGAAATCAAAACTTCAAAAAGCTTTTGAAGAAAAAAATGTAGATTTAATATTAAAATATTCTTCCGAAATTGGACATTATATCGCAGATGCACATGTCCCTTTGCATACCACTCAAAACTACAATGGCCAATTAACCAATCAAAGAGGAATTCATGGTTTATGGGAAAGTCGCTTAGTGGAGTTAAACGCTTCCAATTATGATTTTTTTGTTGGGAGAAGTCAATACATTGAACGTCCTCTTGATTTTATTTGGAATAGAGTAAAAGAATCTCATTTTGCTTTAGATTCTGTATTTCGTTTTGAAAAAGAAGTCTCTTCTTTATTTACAACCGATCAAAAATACAGTTTCGAAACAAAGGGTAATCAAACTGTACAGGTTTATTCAATTCCATTTTCTCAAGCCTATCATGTGAAATTAAATGGAATGATTGAACGTAGAATGAGAACAGCAATTTTGAGTATTGGTTCAATTTGGTACACTGCATGGGTTGATGCTGGTCAACCAGATTTGAGCTCAATTCTACACACTCCCCCTTCTGATGCTTTGAAAGCAGAAATTAAAAATTTAAATGAAAGCGTAAAAAAGCATATTCATTCAGAACGAATTTGTGACTAATATAAAGTGTTTATCAATTTCATTAGCATTTAAATTTAGTTAAATACTCCATCTATTTGAATTAAATCATTTGTAATTTTTGTATATTTACGTTAATTATGAAGCATATAATTCTATACGTAAGTTTGCTGTTTTTGTGTTTTACTACCCTTTTTTCTCAGGGCAATGAAAAAGAACGTGAGTTAATTGAAATTTTAGAAAACCAAAAGCCAATTCCGAGCTCAATTTTCTTGAATACTACTAACTTTCAACCGATGAAATTAGTGTCTTCTAACAATTGGAGACATATTTGGAATGATGTTGAGGATTCAATTAAAACGATTTCTCAAATCTATGATATTCGTGTTAAATTTGATTCTAACAAAGAAGCTACACAATTTCAAAAGGAATTCATTAAAATCAATTCTGAAAATGGAATCAAACATAGAAAACATGGTATCAAGTTCAAAGGTGCAAATGCTTTTTATGTATTTACAGGTAATGAAAAAGTGAATTCGATGATGAAAATTGCAGGATTACAAGCTTATTGTTTGTTATTTGTAGTTGACAATTATTTTGTAAAGCTCTATATAACTACTAAAATAAATACAAA
>CALPVI020000064.1 GCA_943326975.2 Actinomyces viscosus
AAAAAGATAAAATTTCTTCTTTTTAATTTAAACTCTTCTTCATTTTGAGATCGAACAAATATATATCCAAATAAAGCGTAATTAACACCTGTCAAGCCTAGACCAGCATCTGTTGATAATGCCAATTGAAAAATGGAGGTAATAATCGATGTAAATAAACCAAAAAGCAAAAAGTGAAACAAACCAATTCTTCTTTCAACGAAAGCGCCCAATATCCAAATGCCTATTATGTTTAAAATGAATTGAGTTGAATAGGCGTGAACAAAACTATTAAATACAACTCCCCAATATTGTCCTTGATAAATGTCAACAGCAGCTGGCGCACCAAATGCTTTATAAGTTGCAAGATCGATTTCTTTGAAATCAGTTTGAATGTTGATTAAAATAAATATAAGTAATGAAATCAAAGTGATAAACCAAGTAAACCAGGGTGTTTTATAATTTGTTTCGATTGTATTTTGTTGGGTCATTATTTAAGTAACTAAATTTTTATCAAAAATACATTCTTATTACTTCATTTCTATTGCATTACTTTTTAATTTATCAATAGAAAAATGTTATTATTTGAATTTTAGTTAAAAATTAACGAAATAAATGGTTGGGAGGTGAAGTTTTTGATTAATTTTGTGCCAATTTGAAAACTATTTTTTCAATTGAATCGTTATTAAAAAATGCGTTGAAAAATGCCCAAAAGAAATTCTATTAAATCCGTCCTTATAATAGGAAGCGGTCCGATTGTAATCGGTCAAGCATGTGAGTTTGATTATTCTGGTTCTCAAGCAGCAAGATCATTAAGAGAAGAAGGTATTGAGGTTACTTTGATAAACTCAAATCCAGCAACGATTATGACTGATAAAGTAATTGCGGATAATGTTTATTTACAACCACTTGAACCTGAGAGTATTGTTCAGATATTGAAAAATCACAAAATTGATGCAGTATTGCCTACAATGGGTGGACAAACAGCATTGAATTTAGCAATTAAATGTGATGAATTAGGTATTTGGGAAGAGTACGGAGTTGAGATTATTGGGGTAGATATCGCAGCGATTGAGATAACGGAAAATAGAGAAGCGTTCAGAGATTTAATGAATGAAATTGGTGTACCAATGGCACCTCAAAGTAATGTTAAGTCATTCTTAGAAGGTAAAGAAATAGCTCAAGAATTTGGTTTTCCTTTATGCATTCGACCATCTTATACTTTAGGCGGATCTGGTGCTTCAATAGTTCACGATCCTGAAAAATTTGACGGTTTATTAGAAAGAGGATTACAATTATCACCAATTCATGAGGTGATGATTGATAAGGCACTTTTAGGTTGGAAAGAATATGAGTTAGAGTTATTAAGAGATAATAATGACAATGTTGTTATTATTTGTTCGATTGAAAACTTTGATCCAATGGGAATTCATACGGGAGATTCAATTACGGTTGCTCCTGCAATGACTTTGTCTGATACTACATTCCAAAGAATGCGTGATATGGCAATTCATATGATGCGTTCAATTGGAAATTTCGCAGGAGGTTGTAATGTTCAGTTTGCCGTTTCTCCAGATGAAAAAGAAGATATTATTGCAATTGAAATCAATCCTCGTGTTTCTCGTTCTTCAGCATTAGCTTCAAAAGCAACAGGTTATCCTATTGCAAAAATTGCTGCTAAATTAGCGATAGGTTACAACTTAGATGAATTAAAAAATCAAATTACAAAAACAACCTCTGCTTTATTCGAGCCGACATTGGATTATGTAATTGTTAAAATACCACGTTGGAATTTCAATAAATTCCCTGGAACAAATAGAGAATTAGGTTTACAGATGAAATCTGTAGGAGAAGTAATGGGAATTGGTCGTTCTTTCCAAGAAGCATTACAAAAAGCTTGTCAGTCATTAGAAATCAATAGAAATGGTTTAGGTGCTGATGGTAAGGAAATCACGAGTCAAAATGAAATTTTACATAGTTTAGAGCACCCAAGTTGGAATAGATTGTTTCATATATACGATGCGATTAAATTGGGTATTCCTTTTAAAACTATAGTTGAAAAAACGAAAATCGATATTTGGTTCTTAAAACAAATTGAAGATTTAATTAAGTTGGAAAGAAAAATCGAGAAATTCCATTTAGAGAATTTACCAAAAGATTTACTTTTCGAAGCAAAACAAAAAGGATACGCAGATAGACAAATTGCTCATTTATTGAGATGTTTAGAATCTGAGGTATATACGAAAAGAACTGAATTTGGAATAAATAGAGTGTTCAAATTAGTTGATACATGTGCGGCTGAATTTGAAGCTCTAACACCTTATTATTATTCAACATTTGAATTTGAAAATGAGAGTGTAAGAACAGATAAAAAGAAAATTGTTGTTTTAGGTTCTGGCCCAAATAGAATTGGTCAAGGAATAGAGTTTGATTATTCATGCGTTCACGGTGTTTTAGCTGCGAAAGAAATGGGGTATGAAACGATTATGATTAACTGTAATCCTGAGACTGTTTCTACAGATTTTGATACAGCGGATAAATTGTATTTCGAACCAGTTTTCTGGGAACATATTTACGACATTATTCAACACGAAAAACCGGAAGGTGTTATTGTTCAGTTGGGTGGTCAAACTGCATTGAAATTAGCTGAAAAGTTAGAACGATATGGTGTTAAAATCATTGGGACAAGTTTTGAAGCTTTAGATTTAGCGGAAGATAGAGGTCGTTTTTCAAAAGTTTTGGAGAAAAATAATATTCCTTTCCCTAAATATGGTGTTGTTGAAAGTGCAGAACAAGCATTAGAATTAGCAGATGAATTAGGCTTTCCTTTATTAGTTCGTCCTTCTTATGTACTAGGAGGTCAAAAAATGAAAATCGTTATCAATAAAGAAGAATTAGAACACCATGTAGTTGATATTATTAATGAAATGGGAGCTAATCAAATATTATTAGATCATTTCATTGGTGGAGCGATTGAAGCTGAAGCAGATGCAATTTGTGATGGTAAAGATGTTTATATTATCGGTATCATGCAGCACATCGAACCAGCTGGAATTCACTCTGGAGATTCGTATGCATTATTACCTCCTTACAATTTAGGTGATTTTGTGATTACTCAAATAGAAGACATCACGAAAAAAATTGCGGTTGAATTAAAAACAGTTGGTTTAATCAATATTCAGTTTGCAATTAAAGATGATAAGGTTTATGTAATCGAAGCAAATCCTAGAGCTTCTAGAACAGTTCCTTTTATTGCTAAAGCATATGATGAGCCATATGTAAATTATGCAACTAAAGTGATGTTAGGAGCGAAAGTGAAAGATTTTAATTTCAATCCACGTAAAGAAGGTTATGCAATTAAAATACCGGTTTTCTCGTATGAGAAATTTCCTGATGTGAAAAAAGAATTAGGTCCTGAGATGAAATCTACAGGTGAAGGTATTAGATTTATTAAAGATTTAAAAGATCCTTTCTTCACGAAGATTTATTCAGAAAGAAATATGCATTTGTCTAAATAATCATGGTTGTTGCAGAAGCAAGTATATCTGGTATTTTTAAAACTGTATTAATGATTTTAGGAGCATTCGTGCTCCTAAGATTTTTAGGTCAATTAGCAACAGCTAAACGTAATATGGAATTAGAAAGAGATTTAAATGCGAAGCAAAGAAAATTTGAGAAAGAAAAAATGCACAAAATGAAGCATTTTGGTAAAACATCGATTCTTTCAAGAAATTCAAAAAAAACAACTTATTCTGACTCAAAAGTAGAAGATGTTGATTATGAAGATTTAAATTAATTTAATAGGAACATAAAAAAAGGTCTCAATTTGAGACCTTTTTTTATGCAATTTATTTCACAAATGCTTTTATTGTTAGTATTGTTAACCGTGGATTTGTATTTGCTGAAACAGTAACTTTTTTATCTATTTCACCTGTTTGACCAGGTTTGGGATGAAATGCCACTTTGATAACATCTGATTTACCAGGTAAAATTGGTTTTTCTGGTTTCTGAGGAGTGGTACATCCACAACTAGCAGCAACATTTTCAATAATTAAAGGATTTTTACCTGTATTTGTTACTACAAAAGTTGTTTTGTTATCTGAATCAGGTTTTACATTTCCGTAATCATGAACCATTTTATCAAAGGATATCGTAGTTTCACTTTCGGCTTCCTCTTGTAATCTTTTTTCTTCTTCTTTTTGGTATTCTTTCAAACTTTCTTGCAATTCTTTTTCACTCTCACCACCAGCAGCGATAGTTGAAACAATTTCTTCATCGTTATTAGATGAACATGAAGAAATTATAAGTAGACAAGCAATAAAAAAAACTGTTTTTTTCATAATTTATAGACTTACTTTTTAATGATTATTTTTTATCTAAATTCATTTTTTCGTATTCTTTTGAATTTAATACTTTAACGGCTTTATCAAGTGCTTCATTTGATGCATTGAAAATTTCGTAAAATTCATTTAAACCCCATAAATCTTGAGCTAAATAGGATTTTAATCTAAGTTTAATTATACGTTCACTGATTTTATATTGATCTTCTTTAAATGTTAATTTAGGATCTTCTTTAGAAATGTATTGAAAAAATTCTTTCATAAACTTTTCATCATTTGTAAAGTTTTGTTTAAAAGATTGAAATGTTGGATATTTTTTCAATAACGCATCTCTGTTCTCATTTACATAAGTCAAAGAAAAAGAGTTAACATGTCCACCTTGTACAATATTTCTAAAATAATCGGTAATTTCTGTCGTATCCATTGCGACGAAAATATCAGGCATAATTCCTCCACCATTATAAACAGCTCTTTTAGTAACTAACGTATATTGTTTTAATGAATCAGGCATATGGATAGAGTCTGCATGTTGTAATTCACCATGTTTAAATCTCTTTATTAAATCATCTTTATAATTATCTGAATCGGTGTAAGGTTTTTGAATAAATCTTCCTGCAGGAGTGTAATATCTTGCTATTGTTAATCTAATTTGAGATCCATCAGATAAGTCAATTGGACGCTGAACTAATCCTTTACCAAATGTTCTTCTGCCGATAATTAAACCTCTGTCCCAATCTTGAATTGCTCCTGAAACTATTTCACTAGCAGAGGCAGAATATTCGTCAGTTAATATCACTAAATTTCCTTTTTCCCATTTTCCTAATTTTTCAGCTTTCAAGTTGTAACGAGGTTGAGATCTACCTTCTGAATAAACAATTAACTTGTTTTCTGATAAAAATTCATCAGCAATTCCTTGTGCAGCATTTAATAATCCACCACCGTTTCCTTGTAAGTCAAAAATTAAACTTTTCATTCCTTTTGAGTTTAATTCAGCAATACTTTTCTGAACTTCTTCAACTGAAGATCTAGAAAAACTATTTAATTTAATGTATCCAATTTCCGGTGTTACCATGTAATAACAATCAACTGAGTTTACAGGTATTTTAGCTCTAGTAATTGTATAACTTATTGGTTTTTTAGCGTTTTTTCTAATAATTTCAACTTTTACTTTTGAACCTAATTCACCTAATAAGTTTTCCCTAACTTGAGCGTTTTTAAGACCAATACCAGCTATGTTTTTATTCTCAACTTTCACAATTTTATCACCAGCAAGAATTCCTAATTTTTCAGAAGGGCCACCTGGAATAGTCGCAACAACCATTAATGTGTCTTTTAAGATTTGAAAACGAATTCCAATTCCAACAAAACTTCCATCAATTTTAATATTTGCATCGTCAACTTCATCTTTCGTAATGTAAGTACTGTGTGGATCTAATTTTTCAAGCATAGCAACAATTGCAGCATCCGTTAATTGTGTTTCGTTTACAGTATCAACATACAATCGATTAACATAAGTTAAAACTTCTCCAAACTTTTGACTAGGTGTCACTTTTATAGGAGTTGATTGAGAAAAAGCGATAGATTGAGAAATAAATAGTATAAGTAAAATGATGAATTTGTTCATGCTTAAATTTTATTTTTTAGAAATATAAAGATACGTTTTTACCTAAATAAATTTTTCTTTTTTTATAAACAGAATATAATATATGTTAAAAGACAATAAACATTTTATTGTTAAATGAAAAAGAAGAGAGTAGGAGATGATGAAGAAATTTTAACGTACTTAGTAAAAGAGAAATAATTAGAATGAAATTAAAGAAATTAATTGTTTGTTTGTGTATAGGATTCTTTTCTATATCTGCGTTTGGTCAAATTCCAGCGTTTGATAAAATTGAGATGTTATATGCGCAACAACATTATAAGTTGGTTTATCGAAAAGCAAATAAGTTGTTAGATATACCAGATTATGATTTCTCTCTATTACCAACTTATTATAAGAGTATCAGTTTGTTTCAATTAGTGCAAGATGAAAAGTATTTACAAAAACATTCGAACGCATTAGAGGAAGCAAAGCAATTGTTTTTGAAAGTAAAATCCTCGAATGATGGAAGAAAAATATTTTTAGCTCATTCTAATGAAGTGTCTTTTTTGAAAAGTGATTTGCTTTCATGGGCTGATGAGTTAAAACAAAATGGACATCTTCAAACATTTAATCAACTTCAATCTATTTTAAAAGAACTATTTGAGTCAGTTCCATCAGTGGATACTCAGGGAGAAATTCGAAATGCAATTGTAAAAGCATATAAAAAGACAGGCATTGTTCGTGATGATATTATCAATTTTGCACAAACCTTTATCGGAACACCTTATTTATGGTCAGGTACTGATGCTAATGGTTTTGATTGCAGTGGATTTACAAGTTTTGTATTAAATGAAGTAGGGATTGTAGTTCCAAGAAGAGCTATTGAACAACAAGAGAAATCAATTTCAGTAAAAAGAGAAGATGCAAAAAAAGGCGATTTAATTTTTTTCGATAATGGTTCAGGAATATCACATGTTGGAATTGTTGTTTCTAATGAAGGAGAACCTCTTAAAATGATTCATTCAAGTTCTTCAAAAGGAGTAATAATTACTGAAATTGATCAGTCAGAATATTGGTTAAAAAGAATTCACTCAATTGGAACCTATATTGGGAATTAGCTTTTTTTTGAACTAATTATTCCTCCTATTGTAATTGAACTCAATGCAATTAAAGTAATACTTCCAACTGAATATAAGAACGTGTAATCTAATTTAAGTAATGTGCTTAAAATCAAAAAGGTTGATCCTATTCTATAGATCCATTTAAAAAAAACGTTTTCATAAAATTTAGTTGTTTCTAATTTTGAATCGAGAGCAGAAAACAACAAAAGTAAAATTAGTGAAATTTGAATGTTCCATATGTGAATCAATAATTCACTTTGAAAGAATGTTATTATAAAACTTATGAAGGTTAAATAACCGATTGAAATTAAAATACTTTTAATTGAATTAGTACTTTTTTCTACTATTGATATCGAAGCAAATAAAGCTATTGATGAAATTGAACTAAAAAGCAATTGAAAAGTAGTAATCAAGTTTGAATCAGTAAATAAATACAAGAAGATTCCCGTTAAGAGAGATGCTAACGATAAGAATAAAAATACTATATTTATTTTATTTAACATAGTTTCAGTTTACGATGACGAAATAATCAAATCTAGAAATAAAAAATATTATTTAGATTTTAATTGAAAGATCTTCTGTTTTTTTCTACAGCACAAACTAAATTCCAAAGGGCTCTTGCACCAACGTTTGCATCCCAATCACCTTCGTTACCTGGAGAGACTTCATTTAGATCAAAACCGACAATTTTTTTACCAGATTCAACTAATTTAAAGAATAAGTAATTGATTTCTTCTAATTTAAATCCACCAGCTACAGGCGTTCCTGTATTTGGACATAACTCAGGCATTAAGCCATCAATATCAAATGAAATATATACGTTATTAGGTAAGTCGGATATTATTTTTTCGACTTGTTGTAACCAAGTTGTACCTTCAAATTGCGCTTCTTTGATTGCCCAATCAAAATAAGTAGCAACTCTACCATTACTATTTTGAATTAATTCAATTTCAGAATTAGCAACATCTCTAATGCCTACTTGAACTAATTTTGTTAGATTTTCGCATTTTTCCAATGCATTATACATTATACTTGCATGTGATTGTTCAAATCCTTCGTAAGCGTTTCTTAA
>CALPVI020000065.1 GCA_943326975.2 Actinomyces viscosus
TCGTATGCACCATGATGCGTTGCGCCATCAGCTCCAACAAATCCACCACGATCTAAACACAAGACAACATTCAAATTTTGTAAAGCAACGTCATGTAACACTTGATCAAATGCACGTTGCATAAAAGATGAATAAATGTTACAATAAGGCACCATTCCTTGTGTCGCTAGTCCTGCAGAGAATGTAACAGCATGTTGTTCTGCGATACCAACGTCGAATGAACGATCTGGCATTGCTTCCATCATTATATTCAATGAGCAACCTGAAGGCATTGCAGGCGTAACGCCCATAATTTTTTCATTTTGTTCAGCCAATTCTACGATTGTATGTCCGAAAACATCTTGGTACCTTGGAGGTTGAGGTGTTTTAGGAACAATTTTTACAATCTCTCCGGTATCTTTATTAAATACCCCTGGAGCATGCCATTTTGTTGGATTTCCTTCCTCAGAGTATTTATATCCTTTTCCTTTTTTAGTTAGAATGTGTAACAATTTTGGACCAGGAATATCTTTTAAGTCCTCCATTACCTTTGCTAAACCAATCACATCATGACCATCAACTGGCCCAAAATAACGAAAGTTAAATGATTCAAATAAATTACTTTGTCTAAGTAAAGAACCTTTTAAAGCGGTTGATATTTTAGAAGCAACTGTTTGAGCATCAGGTCCAAATTTAGAAATCTTCCCTAATAATTTCCAAACTTCATCTTTTACTTTATTGTAAGTATGAGAAGTTGTAATGTCTGTTAAGTATTCTTTTAGCGCACCTACATTTGGATCAATCGACATACAATTGTCATTCAGCACTACTAATAAATCAGCATCTTTTTCGAATCCAGCGTGGTTTAAACCTTCAAAAGCCATACCTGCAGTCATTGCACCATCACCTATAACAGCAATGTGATGTCTGTTTTTTTCTCCTTTGTAGTTATTAGCAACTGCCATACCCAAAGCAGCAGATATAGAGGTAGATGAATGTCCAACGCCGAATGTATCGTATTCGCTTTCAGAACGTTTTGGGAACCCTGAAATTCCACCTTTAGTTCTATTTGTATGAAATACTTCTCTTCTTCCTGTTAAGATTTTGTGACCATATGCTTGGTGACCTACGTCCCAAACTAATTGATCGTATGGTGTATTGAAAACATAATGCAATGCAACTGTCAACTCAACAACACCAAGGCTTGCACCAAAATGGCTATTCCCAATTTCTGAGATAACATCAACAATGTATTGACGCAATTCGTTTGAGACTTGAGGTAAATCTTCTACTTTGAATTTATTTCTTAAATCCTCTGGTAGTTGAATTTGCTCTAAAAACGGGCCTGCTTTGTACTCTGCCATATCTAAATGAATGATTAACAAAATTATCGTTTATTGTTCGTACAAACAAATAATATTGTGATTATTTACTGCCAATATATAAATAATGTTTAATAAAAAGAAATATTTGTTAAACAAAATAAATTATACTTCTTATTTTTACCTATATCTTATTTTCATTAGCATGTTAAAAAACGTTAAGTACATACGTTTTGATTGTCTTATTCCGTTAACTTCGTTGAAAACATAATGTGTGAAAAAAATAAGGTTAAATGTTGTAATTCTATCAGTAATTGTTGCAATGCTTGCACTTTTAGTAATTCAGTCTTTCCAAACGGCACAGTTATATGATCGTAAGTCGACTGAATTTAAAAGTAAGGTAAACACAACTTTAGAACGTATTGCATTACGGCATGAAAAAGCAGAAGATGTTCGAAAGTATTTACAGATTATCAATCATGATTTCAGCGGACAGTACAAAGATATTTTAAAGAAGGAATTTCAACAACTATTATCTGCGCAAGAATCCATTTCAATTAATGATACAAGCATTTTCGAAAACGGAGAAAGACAAGAATATTTAGTTATCAAAGGGCGCGCTTATGATACGATTTCTGGTCTCACAGCTGAACATAAAGTATTAGCTAGGGATGTAAAAGAGGTGCGTGATTTGTTTAATAAAGGAAGTCAAAAATTAACAAAACCAGATACTTCTGAAATATCCATTCACTTGAATCAGAGAGTGATGCAACATATTTTTAAAAAGGCAAAATTTGTCAATGATATGTTGATGGAAGCTTTTCGTTCGAATGTATACGAAGAACCATCAAAACGTGTTGATGTTGAATTTTTGGATTCTGTGATTTATCATGAAATGAAGGACGATCATCTTCCAACAGATTATCAATTTATGTTGACGAATACAGATGGTCAACCAATTCATTTTAACATTAAATTGAAAAATTACATCACAAATTTAGATACCAATAAAACGGCCAATACATTATTATTTCCAAGTAATACGTTAGATGATGATTTAACTTTACGTATTTATTTTCCTTCAAAAGGATCTTTTTTATTGAAGGTAATGGGGAAAGGATTGATTATCAGTTTGATTCTAATGATTTTGATTGTTATCGCTTTGTCGTTTATGTTTAAAACCATTTTAACACAGAAGAAATTATACGATTTAAAAAATGATTTCGTTTCTAACATGACGCATGAATTTAAAACGCCAATTTCTACTATTTCTTTGGCTTGTGAAGCGATGAATGATTCAGATATGATGGTAGGAAATACGGAATCAGTAAAGCCTTATGTAAAGATGATTCAAGATGAAAACAAGCGATTGAGTTTATTAGTGGAGCAGATTTTACAGAGCGCTGTTTTAGACAGAGGCGAATTGCAGTTGAAAAAAGAAAAGGTGCTGATTAATGAGGTTTTACATGAAATAGCACTTCATGCCGATTTAAGAATTAGGTCTATTGACGGGAAAGTGAAATTGGATATTCCAATACAATTAATTGAAATTGAAACTGATCGTATGCATTTTACGAACTTAATTACCAATTTAGTTGATAATGGGATAAAGTACAGTGAAGGTTCGCCAGAAATTACTATTAAATTAGAAAAAGAGGGAACTGGATATTTATTATCTGTTTCTGATAAAGGTATCGGAATTAAGAAAGAACATATTTCTAAAATATTTGATAAATTATATAGAGTCCCTACGGGTAACTTGCATAATGTCAAAGGATTTGGTTTAGGTTTGAGTTATGTAAAAGCAATTGCTAATCTTGAAGGTTGGAATATTACCGTTCGAAGTGTAGTAGGTGAAGGTACAACATTTAGTATTAAAATTAAGTAAAAACTATGGCAAAAAAAATTAACATATTATTGGCAGAAGATGACGAAAATTTAGGCCATTTATTAAAAACATTTTTGGCAGCAAAAGGGTTTGGTGTTGAATTAGCAAGAAATGGAAAAACGGCTTTTGAGCGTTTCAATGAAGCAAAATATGACTTTTGTATTTTTGATGTAATGATGCCGATTATGGATGGTTTTACGTTGGCGAAAGAAATTCGTGAAATTGATCGCAAAGTACCTATTTTATTTCTTACGGCTAAAGCATTAAAGGAAGATAAGTTGGAAGGTTTTGCAATTGGAGCAGATGACTACTTGACAAAGCCATTTTCGATGGAAGAATTATTAGCAAGGGTGAATGCAATTCTAAGAAGAGTAGAAGTTCCTGCCTCTGATGAAGATAACACTATTATGATTGGGACAATTGCATACGAACCTGAATTGAGAATTTTACATTTAAAAGAAGGTGATAAGAAATTAACTACGAAGGAAAATCAATTACTTTCTATGTTAGTGAAGAACGAAAGTGAAATTTTAGATAGACAAGCTACATTAAGAGCAATTTGGGGTGATGATAATTATTTCAATGGCCGAAGCATGGATGTTTACATAGCTAAATTGCGAAAATTATTAAAAGATGATGAACGCATAGAAATTATGAATGTTCATGGTAAAGGATTTAAATTTATCGTAAAATAAATATATCAATTTTGGTTGTTGAATGTAATTAATGGATTCAACAACCAAAAAATTTAAGCAAAAAGTGCTCTTACAACTTCCTCCATTTTACCGCATTTCACGATTTCAATTTTGTAATTTGTTTGTTCGATACCTTTTGAATATTTTGAAATGATAATTTTTTCGAATCCTAATTTTTCAGCTTCAGATATACGCTGATCTATTCGATTTACGGGACGAATTTCACCTGACAAACCAACTTCTGCCGATAGACTTACTTTTTTATCGATGGCGATATCTGCATTTGAAGAAAGAACAGCTGCTACCACTGCTAAATCTATCGCAGGATCATCAACTTTAATTCCACCAGCAATATTTAAAAACACATCTTTTGCTCCTAATTTGAATCCACAACGTTTTTCCATAACTGCTAAAAGCATATTCAAACGTTTGCTATCAAAACCAGTTGAAGAGCGTTGAGGAGTTCCATATGCTGCGGTACTAACCAATGCTTGCACTTCAACTAACATTGGTCTTAAACCTTCTAAAGTAGCCGCTATAGCAATTCCACTCAATGAAGAGTCGGTGTTTGTTATTAAGATTTCTGAAGGATTTGCAACTTGGCGTAAACCCGTTCCCAACATTTCATAAATCCCTAATTCGTTTGTGCTTCCAAATCTATTTTTGATGGTTCTCAATAATCGGTATACATGATTTCGATCGCCTTCAAATTGCATAACCGTATCCACCATGTGCTCCAATACTTTTGGCCCAGCAAGTGATCCTTCTTTGGTTATATGTCCGATTAGAAAAACAGGTGTATTCGTTTGTTTTGCATAACGAAGTAATTGTGCGGTACATTCTCTTACTTGAGAAATACTACCTGGAGCACTTTCAATATGTGAACTGTATAAGGTTTGAATTGAGTCAATTACTAATAATTGCGGTTGAATTGCTTCAGCTTGAGTAAAAATATTTTGAAGATTGGTTTCAGTTAAAATAAAACAATCTTTATTTTCCATACCAATACGTTCAGCACGCATTTTGATTTGTTGTTCACTTTCTTCACCTGAAACATAAAGGATACGTAAATTCGTTTCCATTACGGCCAATTGCAACGTCAAAGTTGATTTACCAATACCCGGTTCACCTCCGAATAAAATCAATGAACCAGGAACAATACCACCACCTAAAACACGATTTATTTCATTGTCTTTTAATACAATACGTGCATAGTTTTGACTTTCAATAGACTGAAGAGCTTGTGGTTTTGCGGTTCTACCAGAAGTTGAGAAAGCAACTACTTGAGAAGTGTTTTTTTCAACCACTTCTTCTACAAAAGTATTCCATTCACTGCAAGAAGGGCATTTCCCCATCCATTTTGGAGTTTCATATCCACAACTTTGACAGAAAAAAGAAGATTTAACTTTTGCCATAAATTTTAATTTAGTTTAAAACTACTAAAATGAGTTTGAAATTAATCTTTCTCAACGGAATATTATTAAAAATTTAGCTACTTATTCGTTTCTAATTCAAATGTATAGTTGCCTTAATTTCGGCAATTATTTTTTCTCTTTCACTTGAATAGGTTTGATTTTTCAGGTTTACGTGTTCGAATAAATACAAACTTTTATTAAAGTAGGAAATTGAGTTTTCGTTATTTTGTTTTCGCGCCATTACAAAAAACAGCGTGGCTAACTTTTCAATATTTGTAAGATTGAATTTTGGATTAGAAGTAACGAGTTCGATAAAAGCCTCTTTTTTTAATTCAATTAATTCTTTCAAACTAATATTTAATTCATTGGTAACGATTTGATGTATCGTTTCAAATTCTTCTATGATTTGACTATTATTTTTTATTCCCAATAAATCAGTTAAAGCTTTACCCAAAATTCTTCCGAGTAAATCCAATTGTCTTTGTAAAAAGTCTGATTGTTCCATTTTAGTGGATCAATGAAGTAGCGAATGCTCTTGCTGCTTTATCGCTTTCAACAAAATCTTCGTACGTTGGATTTTTAATGTTTTCACATTTCTCCAAAGTAGCCTCATTAATTCTTGCAATGTCTAAGAAACCGATTTTTTCCTTTAAAAATGCATCAACAACGATTTCGTTAGAAGCATTTAAATTACAAGCAGCGGTTCCTTCCATTTCCATTGCTTTGAATGCTAAATCCAAATTTCCGAAGGTTGCTCTATCAGGTTGTTCGAATGTTAATTGCGGATAATTCATGAAGTTGAAACGTGGAAAATCAGATTTCAATCGATCAGGATAAGCCAATGCAAATTGAATTGGTAATTTCATATCTGGTAAACCCATTTGTGCTTTCATACTTCCATCTTCGAATTGAACCAACGAGTGAACGATTGATTGCGGATGAACGATGACATCAATTTGTTCAGGTTTTAGGTTAAACAACCATTTTGCTTCAATCACTTCCAATCCTTTGTTCATCAAAGAAGCAGAGTCAATCGTGATTTTAGCGCCCATATCCCAATTTGGGTGTTTCAATGCTTGTGCAGGTTTTACATCTCTTACTTGATCCAACGACCAACCTCTGAATGGACCGCCTGAAGCTGTAAGGTATATTTTCTCAATTTTATTATGAAATTCACCAACGATACATTGAAAAATTGCAGAATGTTCAGAATCAACAGGGTAGATGTTTACGCCATTTTCTCTTGCTAATTTAGTTACTAATTCTCCTGCAACTACTAAGGTTTCTTTATTTGCTAATGCGATTGTTTTTTTAGCATGGATTGCACTCAATGTAGGTTTTAGTCCTGCATAGCCAACCAATGCAGTAAGGACAGTATGTACTTCGTTAGATTCAACTACTTGACACAAAGCCTCTTCTCCAGCATACACAATGATATCATGATTCCAAAGGGCTTCTTTTACTTTTTCATATTGTGTTTCATCGCCAATCACAACAGATTGAGGTTGAAATTCAATTGCTTGTTGAATCAATAAATCTGCATTTCGATGAGCAGTAAGGACTTGTAAATCAAATTTATCTTGATTTGCTTTGATTACATCTAATGCCTGTGTACCAATCGAACCTGTCGACCCTAATATCGCTATACCTTTTTTGGAATCCATAGTTACAAAAGTAATAAACAAAAAATATCCTACCCAATTAAGAGCAGGTTAATTCGTTGGGTTTAATTTTAACATCTGTTTATTAAATGATTCGTTGTATAAACCTTCAATATCAGCATGAATATATAGTTTATTTTTCTTCCAATAAAAGTGAAAATTATATGCGTGATGATGTTTCCAATTTGTTTTGAATTGTCTGAATGTTAGGTAATATTTATTGTCATAGGTAATTAAAAAGTCATTCTCTCCATATTCATACGGCACTTCATTTTTAACTTCACCATCAAATAAGAGTAAATAATATTTATCTCGATGTGGTATGCTTCCCATCACAAAACGATTGTAATAATTGGCGCTTACTCCATACTCGATTTTTATTTTTTCGCTTTTCAATGGTTTGTCAACAATAACATTTAGAGCATTGTAATTCCAAAGTTGGATATCATGGTGATTGTTTAAATATACAAGAGTACCTAAAAAGAAAGCGAAAAGAATTAGAAGGATAATGGTTTTCTTTTTCATAAAAAATCAATTAGTTTTTAAAGATGAAATTATTAGTTTTTAGTATTGTTCGATTTTATCATTTTTATTGTTTCTTTTATGTCTTCCTCTTTACTCCAATAATAACCATATGCCTTTTTATATTTCTTCATTTGGAATCTTATACCTTCAGGTTTGAATAATCCATTCTCATCTTTTTTTACTGCTTCTAAGCAATCAAATATTTTTACTATTTTATAAGTATCAGGGCAAATTTGTACAACACGTCCTTTAGTTCTTTTTATTTGTAAAGTTCTATCTTGTGGTAGGTAATTTGGTTGAATTTTAAGTTCTTTAATTATTCTTCTATAAACTACATCACTAATTCCAAATTTAATAGGAATATTTTTCTGATGTAACTTACCGCTTGTAGCATCTTTAACTAATTGTTTTATTTTATCAGGTGAAAGCTTTATCTTTTTATTTTCAATTTGACAAGTTCTACACCAAA
>CALPVI020000066.1 GCA_943326975.2 Actinomyces viscosus
AGAGTCAATAATATTAGTTTCTGTTTTTGGTCCTGAAATAGTAAGGTAATCGTAGAAATGAATTGTGTCTGAACAATTATAATTATCTACTATATACATTGATAATGAATATTTTCCGGAAAATACATATGTATTATTCGGGTTTTTCAAAGTTGAATATTTTCCATCTCCAAAATTCCAATAAGAGTTATATGTATTAGTATAAACATTTGATTGATTTTGATAGGCACCAAAAACTGGTGGACAAGATGCTAAACCTTGATTGTTGATGTTTGCTCCAGTGAAATTGTAAGTTAAATTTGCTTGTGGTAATGAAACTTTAATGTTTTTTGATAATGTATTTATACATCCATTTGCATCAGTAACTTCAAGCATTATTGTATGTGGTATATTATTGATGCTTGTATTGTTGTTTAATTCATTAAAAGTGTAATTAAAATTAGGATTAGCTGTTTTTGAAATATTATCAACTTTCCAATTGTAATTTAAATTTCCATATCCTGTCGAATTGTTGATAGCTGTTATGTTAATTTTATTACAAACTACGCTGTCAATTATAAAATTTGGAGTTGGTTTTGTAATCAACATAGGGACAGATTTTGGGAGTGAAATACAGCCAAAATTATCAGTTGCAACCAAAGTCATTAAGAAATTTCCTTCTGTCGTATAATTGAAATTTTTAGAAGTATTTATACTTGTTGTTGATTGAACAGCGCCATTTGGAAATGTCCATAGGAAATTCGAAAATATTGGATTGTTGCTATAGCCATTGCCTTGAGGTGAAGATATATTTGTATAAGTAACATTAATAGGTGAACAGCCAACAGTAGTAGACGGAGAAAGGTTTGCTTTTGGTAATTCCAGTACGTTAAGTATTTTATTTGTTGAACTTGAACAATTTTTATCGTTTGTAACAGTAAGGGTGATAGGTATTTGACCTGATGTCATAAATTGATGACTGGCAGGATTTAAATAGGCATGTGTTCCATCTGCAAAATCCCAATCATAAGATATAATTGAATTTACTGAATTGGAATTATCTGTGAAATTTGCGATACTATTTTTACAAATTGAATCATTATTCATTGTGAAATTTGCTTCAATTTCTGAAATAACTATTGTGTTTGTAGTACTATCTTTACAACCAGTGGTATAGTTGTATACGACTTGTTTAATTGTGTATGTTCCGTAATCTGAGTAATTAAAATTTGATGAACCATCATCGTCAGGGTCTAAGTCAGGATCTTCCAAAATTGTAGTTGTATTAGCTGCATCTCCCCATCTCCAAATCATTTTTACATCATCACTTGCTTGACCTATAATTGCATTGTCTGTTACGTCTACTTGAACAGGAAAACTACTTGGATTACAAAACAATGTCTGAGTTGGATTAAACTTAGAAATAGGTGCCTTGATATAAACTGCGCTATCTTTTATAATTGTGTCTTTACATCCTCTGAAATTGATTATTAGTTGAACGTCAAAATAACCAGTATCATTTGAATAAGAATAATCTGGATTTTGCTGACTAGATTTCCCTCCTGGTTCACCAAAATCCCAATCATATTGAATTTCATTTGGATCGTGTGTTGCAGAAATAACTGATTGATCAGTAAAATGTATTGCTGTTTTTGCGCATTCAATTGGAGGTGTATAGCTGTAGTTTATTTGGTCAATGCTTCCTACTTTGATATAATTGTTTTTCGTTTTAGTAGCGGTACAACCTTTTTGAGTAGTTATTGTTAAAGAAATAGAATAAAGTCCGGTAGTGAAAGGCGTTAATGGAGGTGTTTGACCATTGTTTGTGTTTCCATTGCTTAAATTCCATTGCCAAGAAATAATCGGATCATCTGTCGGATTTGAAGAATTAGATAAGTCTGTGAAGTTTACATTTAACGGAGTACAACCATTTGAATCTAAACCTTGAAAATCCGCTATTGCAGGTTTTGTTGAGATATAGTTATAAAAAGTAGTTGTGTTTGTACAACCAAATATGCCTGTTGTTGTTAAAGATACGTTAAAATTACCATCTGTTAAATAAGAGTGATTTGGTGGATTGAATCCTGAAAATGAGCTTCCGTCTCCAAAGTTCCATTGATAGTTTTGGCCGGTAGTTGTAGTATTTGTGAATGTAACATTTAAAGGACTACAACCTGAAGTTGTATTTGCTGAAAAAGTAGGTAATGGTAACGGGATAACAACAATTGTTTTTGTTTTAGAGTCGCTACAGTTGTTATTTGTGTTTGAGGAGGTTAAATTAATAGTGTAAGTGCCAGGATTGAAAAAACTAAATGAAGGGTTTTGTATATTACTCAATTGCCCATCACTAGAGGACCAATTCCATTGATTGACACCAATTGAAGAATTGTCTGACATATTAATTAAATTTCCAGCGCAAATAGTATCAACATTATTAAAATCGGTTTTGAAATTTGCAATATTTATACTTTTTGTGATGCTTGCTTTGCAGTTTGTTGTAGGATTTGTGACGTCTAATTTAATTTGATAAGTGCCTGTATTAGTGTAAGTAATAGGAGAAGGATTAAAAACTGTTGACAATTGACTATTTCCAAAGTCCCAATTGTAGTTTAAACTAGGTGTTGATTGATTTGTTAGATTAATTGTACTTGGTAATAAACAACCATTTGATTGATATGTAAAGTTTGCAGTTGGATTGGGATTAATGGTTATATAGTTGAGCTTGACTTTAGAATTTGCATTTGTGTTTTGATCAGTAGCAACCAAAGTGATTATATATTGACCTGGAGCATTGTAGCTATGTGTTACTGTTGAGTTAGTTCCATTGTTTCCATCTCCAAAATCCCAGTTATACGAAATGATTGGTGAAGTTCCTTGGGTTGAAGTACTTGTAAATGTTATGTTCTCTCCTACACATGCGGAAGTTGTAGAAGCATTAAAATCTACAGTAGGACCTTGTGAAAAAGATAAAAATTGAATAGATAAAAGAAGTAAAATAAAATATATTTTTTGCATCATAGAATAATTTAAGATGTAGCCATTTAAATTTAGACCAATTTTGATTACACAAAGTTGCTTCTAATTAAATTTTATCAAATATAACTATAATGCTTTAATATAAATTGAAATTTCGATTAGTTCGCCATTTCACTCATGAATTTTATACGCATTAATCTTAATTCTTCTTCTGAATAATCTCCATCAAATTCATGATATGCTGCGGTAAGATCATCCGTTTCAGCTTCTGTGAAATAATCATAAATTTCTTCTTGGTTTTCAGGGTCTAAGATATCCTCAATATAATAATTTATATTTACGCGTGTGCCAGATGATACAATTGCTTCAATTTCCTCTATTACTTCCTCGTATGATTTACCTAATGCTCTTCCAATATCTTCTAGTGGCAATTTTCTATCAATGTTTTGAATTAATTGAACCTTTAAGCCAGATTTATTTACAAGAGATTTTACAATTAAGTCTTGTGGTCTTTCAATCTCATTTTCTTCTACATATTTAGAAATTAAATTTGTAAAAGGTTCTCCATATCTAGCAGCTTTTCCATTTCCAACCCCTTGTATATTCGTTAATTCATCGATTGTAATAGGGTATTGAAAGCACATGTCAACTAAAGATGACTCTTGAAAGATAACGAATGGAGGTATATTCTTTTGTTTAGAAATAGATTTCCTTAAATCAATTAATAATGAATAAAGTGCTTCATCGTAAGCTCCAGCTTTCCCTGTATTGATAATAGCATCGGAGTCGTCAGTTGATGAAAAATCATGCTCTTTTACTAATGTGAATGAAGTTGGATTTTTAATAAAGTCATACCCTTTTTCAGTCAATTTAATTATTCCATATGTTTCGATATCTTTAGAAATTAGACCAAAAACAAGTATTTGTCGAATTAAAGCATTCCAAAAGTTTTCATCTTTTTCTTTTCCTATTCCAAAATTTGGAAGTTGGTCATGCTTGTAGTTTTTTATATCTGCGGTTATGTTGCCTGCTAAGTATGCACAATAATGTTTCGCTTTTTGCATTTCTTGTAAATCACGAACAGCTTCTAGAAACATTTTAACATATTCCTTTCCTTCGCTTTTTTCTTTAGGATGTTTACAATTATCACAATAACCATTACATTGCTCATCGTTAAACTCTTCTCCGAAATAATGCAAAATGAATTTCCTTCTACAAACAGATGTTTCAGCAAAAGAAACCATTTCATTCAATAGTTGCTTTCCGATCTCTTGTTCAGCAACGGGTTTACCTTGAAGGAATTTTTCTAATTTTTCGATATCTTTGTAGTTGTAGAATACCAAACATTCCCCTTCACCACCATCTCTTCCTGCACGACCTGTTTCCTGGTAATAACTTTCTAGAGATTTAGGGATGTCGTGATGAATAACAAAACGAACATCCGGTTTGTCTATCCCCATTCCAAAAGCAATTGTTGCAACAATAATAGAGGTTTCTTCCATTAAAAACATATCTTGGTGTTTAGCTCTAGTTGCTGCATCTAATCCCGCGTGATAAGGAAGAGAATTAATTCCATTTACTTGAAGTAATTCAGATATTTCTTCAACTTTTTTTCTGCTTAGACAATAAATTATACCACTCTTGCCTTGTTTTGAACGTATATACCGAATGATTTCTTTTTCAACGTCTTTCTTTGGTCGTATTTCGTAATATAAATTATCTCTGTTAAAAGAAGACTTAAAAACAGTTGCATCCAACATATTTAAGTTCTTTTGTATATCATATTGTACCTTAGGAGTTGCAGTTGCAGTTAATGCAATTACAGGAACATCTTTTATTTTTTCAAAAATTTCTCTAAGTCTTCTATATTCAGGTCTAAAGTCATGACCCCATTCTGAAATGCAATGTGCTTCATCAATTGCAAAAAAAGAGACATTAACAGAAGTTAAAAATGAAATATTTTCAAGTTTAGTTAAAGATTCAGGAGCAACAAATAACAACTTTGTAACACCACTTTGTACATCAGATTTTACTTTTGTAATTTCACTTTTAGTCAAAGAAGAATTTAGGAAATGTGCTACAGCTTCGTTGTTGCTAATATTTCTAATTGCATCAACTTGGTTTTTCATTAAGGCAATTAGAGGAGAAACAATAATTGCTGTTCCCTCCGATATAAGCGCTGGTAATTGATAGCACATCGATTTGCCCCCACCTGTAGGCATAATTACAAATGTGTTCTTGCCATTTAATACATTGGAGATAATGGCTTCTTGATTACCTTTAAAACTATCAAAACCGAAAAATTTACGAAGTGCAACTTTTAAATCTTCTTTAATCATTTGCCTGTATATTAGTAACTTAACTTGTTAGTTTATTTTTTGTACTACGAAGATACTAAATTTCAGCTCTTATAACTAATTATAAATACTGATTGTTATCATAATTTTTATTAAAAATATAGAAACATTAATGAAATGAAATCTCTTATTTAATTTCCTTTGCTTAAATTCGCGGGATATATGGAAGAAGAGAAAAAAATGTCTTTTTTAGACCATCTGGAAGAGTTAAGGTGGAGATTAGTGAAATGTTCAATTGCTATAGTTGTTATAGCGGTTGTATTATGGACTTATCAAGAAGAAATAATGGATCATGTTTTCTTGTCCATGAGAGAACAAGATTTTATTAGTTTTAAATTATTATGTACTTATTTGGGTGTGTGCGTAGAGTCTATTCCTGTAAGAATGCAGAGCACAACTGTTTCTGGGCAATTTTCATATGCTTTAATGATGAGTATACTAGGAGGAGTTGTTCTTTCTTTTCCTTTTATTTTTTATCAGTTATGGGCATTTGTCAAACCTGGCTTGAAGCAAAATGAAAAGTCAGTAGCAAAAGGAATTGTTTTTTATGTGAGTTTATTGTTTTTCTTGGGTATTTTATTTGGATATTTTGTAGTTACACCTTTGTGTATACAATTTTTTGGAACATTTAGGATGAGTAGCCAAATTGAAAATATCTTCACGATTAATTCATACATGAGTATGATATTGTCAACAGTATTTTATTCAGGTTTACTATTTTTGCTGCCTGTAGTTTCTTATTTATTGGCGAAACTAGGTATTATATCGGCAGCGTTTTTCAGAAAATATAGAAGACATGCAATTGTGGGTATTTTAATTTTAGCGGCTGCTATTACTCCTCCTGATATTATTAGCCAAATCATAGTTTCTGTTCCTATTATTTTATTATATGAAATTGGAATTTTAGTAGCTGTTCGAGTTGAGAAAAATAAATTAAAAGAAAATAATTAATTGAATTGATAATTTATTAAATGAACTTTAGACTAACTCTTCTTTTTTTAATTTTATCAAATTTGCTTTTTTCTCAGCAAACGAAAGTTTCTGGTGTAGTAAAAGATAAAGAGACTGGAGAGTTGTTGTCTTTTGTTACAGTTAGATTTCGTGATTCTAAAATTGGCACATTAACTGATACAAATGGTTATTTTCTATTAGAAACTTATTACGCAACTGATTCTTTAGTTTTCGATTATGTTGGGTATAAAACTTTTGTTGTGAAAATACAACTGGATAAAGTTCAAGTTTTTGATATTAAGTTGTCTATTTCTACTAAAGAAATAGAAGAGGTTAAAATTAGACCGCCTGATGAATTTCCATCAACTACATTACATAAACGTGTAATTGCAAATAAACGAATTAATAACAAGGAGAAATTGGATTCATATGAGTATGAATTGTATAACAAGGTTCAAATAGATATTGATAATCTTGGAAGTACAGCCCTTGATCGAAATTTAATAGAAAAACTTCATGTATTAGATAATTATATTGATACTTCTGGAAAAAAGCCATTTTTACCTGCTTTATTGAGTGAATCATTGTCTAAATATTATTATAAGAATAATCCAAAGATGAAACGTGAAATAGTCTCTGGTTCATATGTATCTGGTGTTTCAACTATTCAATTAAACCAGTTTTTGGGGGATATGTATGTAGATATTAATATTTATGAAAATTCAATTCCCTTATTTAATCAAGCATTTATTAGTCCTCTTGCAAATTATGCTAGAAGTTTTTATAGATTCTATTTAGATGATTCAACTTTTATAGATAATAAATGGTGCTATAAATTAACATTTAAGCCAAAAAGAAATTCAGACTTAACATTTCAAGGGGAAATGTGGATTCACGACACCACTTATGCTGTTAAAAGTATTAGTGCAAAAATTACTCCTGGTACTAATATGAATTATGTTCAAGATTTTTATTTTGAGCAAGAGTTTGATCAAGTTGCAAAAGAAGTTTGGATGTTGACAAGTGAAAAGTTAATTGCTGATTTAAAAATTTCGAAGAATTCACAATTGAATGGTGTTATTGGAAGAAAAACTTCTTCAAGAAAAAATTATAAAGTAAATGTTACTTATGCATCTGATTTCTACAAAAGTGATTTTACGGTAGAGATGCAAGATAGCGCTAAAATTAGAACAGAAGATTTTTGGAAGAAAAATAGACATATGCCACTTTCTTCTCAAGAAAATGGTATAAATGAAATGATAGATACATTGAATAATCTTCCAATGTTTAAAACATTTAAAAAGTTAGCTTATTTTGGAACAACTACTTATTATCCAATTAATAAATTTGAAATAGGTAAATCGTCTTCCTTATATAGTCGTAATCCAGTTGAACAAAATAGGTTTTCTCTGTCATTAAGGACGTCAAATAAATTTTCTACACGAGTTGAAATAGGTGGGAAAATAGCTTATGGAACTTTAGATGAGAAATTCAAATATGGTTTTTCGCTAAGATATAATCTAACTCCAAAAAAGAGAGGGATGCTAACTGCGTATTATAATTATGATATTGAACAAATAGGGCAATCACCTACGGCATCTTCTGTTGGTTCTACTTTTGGTACATTGTTTCGAACAGGCCCATTGGATAAGTTAACTTTTGTTGAGAAAATTGGTTTCAATTTC
>CALPVI020000067.1 GCA_943326975.2 Actinomyces viscosus
GTATTATCCCCCATCATATAATCAACCATGTTTTGAATAAATTCTTGATTTCCAAAATAAAGCGGAATACCTAATTCTGCCAATTTCGGATCGTATCTCAAATCATTAACTTTTGATGGTCGATACATATATTGATTAGGAATTTGAGAAGGCATTGAATCATATTGATTTTCTAAAAACCTACCATTACCAACTAATAATACTTTCCCTTCTTTAGAACTCTTATCTAAATAATGAACAGCTGGATTATTAGCAAAAGCATCTACAATTCTATTCTTGTAATATGAATCATAAAAACCTTCTGAAAGTCCCGCTAAACAAATCTTATTGCTCTCATCTTTTGGGTTTGGAACTAATTGTGGATTTTCTCCATAATTCATTGACATACCCAAACTTACCAAAGGTGCCATTCCTGTTCGAGTAGAATTTGTCGAAGAAGTTAGGATTGGTGTCAATCTATTTTTATTTCCTACAAATTGAACTTCATTCACATATTTCAAAGAAACTGGTTCTAAATTTCTTGCAATTGGATGCGATGTCGGAGTTGCTAAGACATGAAAAAACCAAGGAATCAAAGAAACTTTTGCCAAAGGAACTGGTTTAGGTGCACAATTCACATCTACCACATAGTTATCATTTAACTTCAACCCATAATCAAACAACATTCTATCCAATCCAGTTGTGTAACGAACTGTGTGGACAGTTCCTTTCATATCCAAAGTATCTTCATCTAAATTCAATGCATCCATGAAACACATTAATCTACCACCACGCATAACAAATTGATCAATGATGTATAAATCTTTATCTGAAAATTTGGATTTTGGGCGCGCAATAATTAATCCGTCTACACCTTTTAAAGCATCTAGTGAATCATTTAAAGTCACATCTTTAATTGCGTAATTAGGAGATATTAATGCACGTGCACGTTGAGTTTGAGCAAATGTTAATTCTCCATGTCCTTGTAAAAAAGCGATACGAGGACGTTTCTCCTGAATAACACGTTTAATAGAACTCACCAACATATACTCTAAATTATTCACAGAATTTTGAATAATTTCTCCCATACCTTCTAAGGTATATGGTTTACCTGGAGGAGTCCCAGGTAAAAACTGAATACTACTTACTGTAAACCCTTTGTAATCAATTTCCGCTCCTGGCCAAATTAATAATTGATTTTGAGCACCATCTTTTTTATAGGTAACATCCATAGGAATAATCCCCTTCCCCTTAGCATAAATCGTTTCAAATAACTCTTGCTGCTCTTGTTCAGTCCCAACCAAAGGGTCAATAAATTGATATTCAATCTTTTTTCCTGCAATTTGTTTAAATTCTTTCAGCTTATCCTCTAGAGCATTTTTAAACAATTTAATTTCACTTGGTAAGTTACCTGCTAAATAAATTTTCAAACTCAAACGATCTGTAAAAACATCATCATTCGCTAAAAATTCAGCTGTACCTTCAGACAAAGAATATCTTTCATCCTCTGTCATATCCCATCTTTTATTTAAATAAGAACTGATAACGTTGATTAGAACAACCCCAACTATTACTATAATCAGAAAAGTCCAATTGAAAATCCCTTTGAATGTTTTTTTATTTTCTGTCATCACTCAATTATTTTTTTAATGTTTTAATGACTGTTAATGCTGCAAAAATGAATACTCCGATTAACGAAATAAAGTATACAATATCTGACGTATCAATAACACCTCTCTTAATAGAATCATAATGATAAGTCATTCCACAATATTGTATTATCGAATCAAAACTCCCCATTAAGTTAAAAGACCCTATTAATGTTAAACCATCATAAAATACCCAACACATAAACATTCCTAAAATGAATGCTACGATTTGGCTACTTGTGATTGCAGATGCAAAGATTCCAATAGCTATGAAAGTTGCCCCCAATAAAATCAATCCAATGTAAGAAGTAATTGTTGCTCCACTATCAATAATACCAACAGGTTTTCCCAAATAGAACATAGAAAAATAATACACGATAGTAGGAATAATTGCAATAACTAACAAAGTAACACCTGCGAAATACTTTGCTAATAAAATTTGTAAATCCGAAATAGGACGTGTAAATAACAATTCTATCGTACCCGTTCTTCTTTCTTCAGCAATCGAACGCATTGTTATCGCCGGAATTAGAATTAAAAATATAAACGGAGAAAGATTAAAAAATGGAATCAAATCTGCCTCTGTACCTTGTAACAAATTGGTGTCCTGAGAAATTACCCAATGAAACAATCCAGAAACGATTAGATAAATAAGGATAAATACATACCCTATAATTGAACTCAAGAAACTTCTAATTTCTTTAAAATATAATGCTTTCATTTGCTTATAAAATTCGTTTTTATTGCTGCAAAAATGTAACGAATTGCAAAAATAAGATTTCCTTTTAAACCATCAACTTCACTCAGTTTTAATTGTTCATTCTAAATTGTTAATTAAACTAAAATTTTGCTTTTATAAACATTTTTAGCTAAAAATTTGCAGAATCCAAAATAATTAATGAATCTTTGCAAAGCATTTCCACAGCGGTGGAGAATATGTTTATAAAGAAGAGGTAAGAGACAGGCTCGAAGATCCTCTGGCAACCAACTCAAAGTTCCGATATAAAAATCGGAATTGGAAAACCGGTGCCAATTCCTGATTCCGAACAAACGGAAGAATATAAATTAAAAATTATGAAAAGAAATTTAAAAATTGCCGCTTTTGCTTTCTCTAATCTTTTAAACAAGATTAATTTTTCATTAAATACTGACATTCACCGAATGTGCAATACAACTTTTTGCTAAATCATATTTTTAGCAATTTCTTTTTAACAAGAAAAATCTGTTTTGTATATTTAATTTTCATTTTTTAGTATGTCAGCTTCAAATTCAAATAATTCAATTTTACATCAAAGCACTTATCCAATTGGAGAGAATCCAATTCAAATTGCTTTAGATGAAAATTTCACAACAGAAGACGGTGAAAACATTGAAAACATCATAATTACTTACCACACCTATGGCAGTTATAATGCTACAACTTCAAAAGTTGTCTGGGTTTGTCACGCTCTAACAGGTAATAGTGACGTCTTTGATTGGTGGGGAGGTTTATTTGGTGAAAATGATTACTTTAATCCAAAAGAATATTTCATTATTTGCGCTAATGTCATCGGATCTTGTTATGGTTCAACAGGTGCTGATCATGTTGATTCAACTGGAAAATTATACTTAAACAATTTTCCTTTAGTAACGCCAAGAGATATGGCAAGAATTCATGAAAAACTACGCGTAAAATTAGGGATTGAGAACATTCACCTATTAATTGGTTCATCGCTTGGAGGTCAACAAGCATCTGAATGGGCGATTGAACAACCTGACATCATTGAACAATTAATTTTAATTGCAACAAATGCTCGACATTCAGCATTTGGTATCGCATACAACGAATCTCAAAGATTAGCCATTTATAATGATGCTACTTTTGGGAATGGAACTTTAGAGGATGCAAAAGAAGGTCTTAAAGTTGCTCGAAGTATTGCGATGATTAGTTACCGTTCTTATAAAGGATATGAATTAACTCAGACTGATGAGGACTTATACAAAACAGATGATTTCAAATCAAGTTCATATCAACGATATCAAGGATTAAAATTAGCTAATCGCTTCAATGCTTATTCATATATAACATTAAGTAAAGCAATGGATTCTCACAACCTTGCTAGAGGACGTGATTCAATTGAAGATGCGTTAGCAAAAATTAAAGCAAGAACACTAGTAATCGGAATTGATTCTGACTATTTATTCCCTGTTTCAGAACAAATTTATCTGCATGAGAATATTAAGGATTCTCAGTATATTACAATAAGTTCTGATTTTGGTCACGATGGATTTTTAGTTGAAGGAAAGCAATTAGAACAAATTATTGATGACTTCCTAACAAATGGATTTAAAAAACATTTAGTCACAACATTTAAAAAGAAAGAAAACGGAATTGTCTAAAAACAAAAATTCCATTTTTATAATAACAAACAATTATTACAAGAAAATAAGATGAAAAAAAAATTAACTATAGGATTATTTGGATTTGGTTGTGTCGGTACTGGATTATATGAAGTATTAAATCAATCACAATTATTAGATGCAACAATCAAAAGAATTGTTGTAAAAGATAAAACAAAAAAAAGAACATTAGCTGCTGAACATTTTGGATTTGACGCTGCCGAAATTTTAAATGATGAAGATATTAATGTTGTAGTAGAATTAATCAACAACAGTGATGAAGCATTTGATATTGTAAAAGAAGCTCTATCAAAAGGAAAACATGTTGTTTCTGCTAATAAAAAATTAATAGCTGAACACTTAGATGAACTGATTGCTTTGGCAACTGCAAATAATGTTTCATTTTTATACGAAGCTTCTGTTGCTGGTTCTATTCCAATTTTAAGAAACTTAGAAGAATACTATAATAACGATTCTTTATCTTCAGTTCAAGGAATTGTAAATGGAACTACAAATTACATTCTTACACAATCAAATTACGGAGTTTCTTATACAGATGCATTGAAAAAAGCACAAGAATTAGGTTTTGCTGAAATTGATCCAACTTTAGATGTAGATGGTTTTGACTCTAAATACAAATTAACCTTATTAATAAAACATGCATTTGGTGTTTCAATTAAACCAGATACTATTTTCAATTATGGAATACGCCAAGTAAAACCACAAGATGTTAAATATGCTTCAGAAAAAGAATTCAGAATTAAATTGTTTGCTCGTTCTGAAAAAATCGGAGATAAAATCGTGGGTTTTGTAGCGCCTCATTTTATCAGAAGAGAACATGTTGCATTTCAAGTTGACAATGAATTCAATGCAGTAGTGGTTGAAGCATCATTTTCTGACAAACAATTATTCTTTGGCAAAGGAGCTGGAAGTTTCCCAACTGCAAGTGCTGTATTATCAGATATTTCTGCTTTACAATATGATTACCAATATGAGTATAAAAAATCAAAAAATGAAACTAAACCTGATTACTCAGATGATTTCTATTTTAAAATTTATTTAGCTTCTCCTTCAATTGAAGAAATTCAAGCAATCCCTTTCCAACAAATAGATGAAATTTTCCAAAGTGGGAATTATAACTATCAAACAGGTTGGGTAAAATTCAATGACATCAAAAAATATGATTTCAATAATTTAGATAAATTATTCTTCGCTGTTTTACCAGAACCTCTATTAGATGAAAAAGGATTTGAAAAAATAGCTGCAAATAGTAAATTATTAATAAACGAAATTTAAAAACTATGCAACCTCTTTTACCTTGGTACATTGCTGGTCCCTTAATTGGATTGATTGTACCTTTACTACTACTATTGAGAGAAAAACAATTTGGCATTTCCTCAAGTTACCGTTTTATTGGTTCAAAATTGTTTAAAAAAATAAACTATTTTAATTACAAAAGTGAATCAGATAAATGGCAATTTCATTTTGCAATTGGATTAATTTTAGCTGGGCTAACTGCTCTTTATCTAAATTTTGAGCCACAACAAGCAATAAACAGTTCTAAACAATACACTGAAATTGCAAGCACGATTTATTCTGATCACAATATCACTTATTTCTTTTTCGGAGGCATAATAGTTGGATTTGGTGCAAGATACGCAAATGGTTGTACTGCTGGTCACTGTATAATGGGAGTAGCACAATTTTCATTAAGTTCAATTGTTGCAACGGTAAGTTTTTTCATTGGAGGACTTATTGCCTCTTATTTATTAATCCCTAATTTATTTTAAAAATGAAATTAATTATCACTATTATCTTAGGGTTTGCTTTTGGTAATATTCTATTATATACAGAAGCTTTTTCGTGGTTTAGAATTCAAGAAATGTTTCATTTCGATTCATTTCATATGTTCGGAGTTTTATTTTCAGCAATTGGAACTGCGGCTTTAAGTTTAATAATCATTAAAAAATTTAAAATTAAATCCGTTTATGGAAACCCGATAGAAGTACAACCAAAAAAAATTGATTGGAAAGCAAATATTATCGGCGGAATTCTATTTGGAATTGGTTGGGGTCTTACTGGTGCTTGTTCTGCGCCTTTATATATTTTAATTGGTTTACACTACAAAATTGGAATTAGTTTATTCTTAGGAGCAATCATTGGGGTTGTTTTATTTGGTATATTTGATGGTAGAAAGAAATAAAATTTAAATTACTTATTTACAACTAATTGAAAATAGTTACACATGAGTTTAGAGTTAAAAAGAGTTGAAGAACCGTTTGTATTTGAATTAAAAAACGACGATGGAGTAATAATTGGTATTGATGCAAATCCTTCTATTGGAGGTAAAAACAAAGGCCTAAGACCGATGGAACTTTTAGCAGGTTCTGTTGCAGGTTGTGCTTCTATTGATATTTTATTAATCTTGAAAAAACAGCGGATCGAACCAACTCATTTTTCAATTAGTATTGAAACAAAAAGAGCGGATGCTGTTCCTGCTATTTTTGATGAAATTAAATTAATTTTTCATGTGAACCCTGAAGTTCCAAAAGATAAATTAGAAAAGGCAATCGGATTGACTCTTGAAAAATATTGTTCAGTTTCTGCCTCTTTAAAAGAAAATATTAGTGTGATTTACGAAGTTAAATTTATCTAAAAATGAAACAAGAAACACAAGCAATAAGAATCCAATCTGAACGAACGCAATTTAATGAGCACTCTGTTCCTTTATATTTAACAAGCAGTTATTCCTTTGATGACGCAGAAGATATGCGTGCTCAATTTGCCGAGGAAAAAGAAGGACATATTTATTCAAGATATGCTAATCCAAATGTTGATGAATTTATTGAAAAAATTTGTGCATTTGAAAAAGCCGAAGCTGGTTGGGCTACAGCATCAGGAATGGCTGCAGTATTCACTTTATTTGGAGCATTACTAAGTGCTGGAGAACACATTGTTTCTTGTCGTTCGGTATTTGGCTCAACACATCGACTTTTAACAGATATTTTCCCTAAATGGAATATCTCCTCAACGTATGTTGATTTTGATAACTATGAAGGTTTTGAATCTGCTATTCAAGAAAACACAAAAATTCTTTACATTGAAACACCTTCAAATCCTGGTTTAGATATCATTGATTTAGAAAAATTGGCTGCAATCTGTAAGAAGAAAAATGTACTTTTTGTAGTTGACAATTGTTTTGCAACTCCAATCCTTCAACAACCCTTAACTTTTGGCGCTGATGTTTCAATTCATTCTGCAACTAAATATATTGATGGACAAGGAAGAACTTTAGGAGGAATCATAGTTGGTTCTCAAGAAATCATAGATAAAGTTCAAGCCTTTGCAAGACATACAGGACCAGCATTAAGTCCTTTTAATGCTTGGGTTCTTTCTAAATCATTAGAAACCCTACCTTTAAGAATAGAAAGACATTCTCAAAACGCATTAGAAATCGCAACCCGTTTACAATCGATCGATTCAATAGAATGGGTAAAATATCCATTACTTCCAAGTCACCCTCAGTTTGAAATTGCTAAGAAACAAATGAAAATGGGTGGTGGTATTGTAACATTTGAATTAAAAGGAGGATTAAATGCAGGAAGACAATTTTTAGACAACTTAAAAATGTTTTCATTAACAGCTAATCTAGGTGACACAAGAAGCATTGCGACTCACCCTGCATCTACTACTCATTCAAAATTAACTCCAAAGCAAAGAGCTGAAGTAGGGATTTCTGATGGTTTAATTCGATTATCAATCGGTCTTGAAAACATAGAAGATATTTGGGAAGATATTCTTCAAGCTTTATAAAAATCTAAAGTAAATCCTTCTAAATTTAGAAGGATTTTTTTATTCAATCAAAA
>CALPVI020000068.1 GCA_943326975.2 Actinomyces viscosus
AGCAAAAAACAAAGATAGTATCCTACTCATTTTTTTGATGTGGATTTTATTGTATTTGTTTTATGGCGATGTTTTTCTACATCCTAACAACTATTTATTTAGCGCTAATGGGGACGGATTAAAAAACTATTTCACTTATAATTATTTTATTTCTAATAATCATTCTTGGTTAAATTTTGAAGGGATGAATTATCCTTATGGGGAACATTTTTTATATACTGATTGTACTCCCATACTTTCATTGATTATGAAAAGTTTGCTTGAATTTATTCCTTTTGTTAAAGGAAATGAAATAGGTGTTTTGAACTCAATTATTTTTTTGTCCTATTTCCTATCGGCAATATTTTTATTTTGGTTATTTAAACGTTTAAAGGTAAATGTTTTATTTGCCTTGTTAGCATCAATTGCTTACACTTTTTTGAGTCCTCAAGTATTTCGAATGACGGGTCATTTAGCTTTGTCATTAAATTGCTTTTTACCAGTTTCAATCTATTTTTTATATCGATATGAATTGAGTAGAAAGTTATTCAAATATTCGACATTCTTATCCTTTTTAATCTTGTTTTGGTTATTTGTTCATGCATACTTAGGGATTATGGTTTTTATGCTTTTTTTCTGTTTTTATGCGATGAAGTTTTTAATTTCATTTTTTCAAACTAGAAAGGGTGTGAAAGCATTTTTAAAAATTAGTTTATTTCTATTTTCACCCTTGTTATTATTTAATTTGTTTGTTTTTATAACTGACACACATTCAGGGAGAACGAATAATCCGTATGGTTTTTTTAGTTATTATACAGAAATGAAATCATTGTTTATTCCTACGCATGGTGAATTAAGTCGATTTATCTTAAAGCTTTTTCCTGTAGGAGATAGAAATTGGGAAACGTTAAGTTACCTAGGGATTGTAAGTATTGTTTTTTTAATAGTCATTCTTGTAAATTCTATCTTGACTTCAATTCGAAAAAAAAGAATTTCTTTTGATGAACGAATTCAACAAGAACCCTTTTTAATTTTCTTGTTTTTATCATCAGTTTGTGTGCTTATATTTTCAATGTGCATTCCATTTCGCTTTAATTTGGAATTTCTATTAGATTATTTTAAAATATTAAAGCAGTTTAGGGCATTAGGAAGATTTTCTTGGGTTTTCTTTTATGTAATTGCTATAATGTCTGTTGTTTTCATTGATCGATTATTTAAGCAGTATATCGCGGCAAGGAGTAAATTCTTGAATTATACTTTTGTTTTATGTGTTCCTATTCTTGTTTTTTATGAAAGTATAGAATATCACCAAGAAGCTTTTCAATCTATAAAAACAGAAAGAAATCAATTTAAAATGAGTCAATTGGATATTGATATAAAAAAGGCTGTTAATAAAATTGAGGGTGAAAAATATCAATCGATTGTACCTTTACCTTATTATTATATTGGTTCAGAAAATTATTTAAAAATACCAGTAGAAAATAAAATTTATCAAATTGCCAAATTGATTTCTTTTCATTCAAAACTACCATTAATGAGTAGTTTTTTGACACGAACATCTATTTGGGAAAGTAAAAATTTAATGCAATTATTTTCAAGTCCTTTTTATAAAAAAGAAATTAGAAAGGATATCAAATCGAATAAGCCATTTTTATTTGTTCTCTCGAAAAAAGCTCTATTGAATGAGAATGAAAAATATTACCTTCAAAAATCGAACTTAGTATATGAGAACAAAACAATTGGGATCTATTCGATTTCTAAAAAACAACTTTTTGCATCGTCAAATAATTTAGAATATTCAACTTTTCAGAAAGTAAAAAAAGATCTAATTTCAAATGATTCTTATTTGGTAACTCACTCCAATTTGCAATTTAAATTATATGATTTTAATGATATGCCTTCCGATGTAACCAGAAATGGAAAAGGTGCAAAAATTATAAATTTTAATGGCTACTCAGAGATAATCAATTTTAAAGAAAATGAATTAAAACCAAATAAAGCATATACGATTCGTTTTTGGTCGTATCATGGTGGACCGAATTATGGACAAGATCAAACGCATTTTTCAGCTTTTGTTCAAGAGCAAAATGGAAATCAGGTTAAATGGATTTCTGAATCTATTTCTCCTATGGGAAGTATAGAAATAGATGGTGATTGGTCATTGATAGAATTACATTTTAAAACAGGATCTTCTGGAAGTAAATACCAATTATATATCAGTGGAGATGTTCAGGCGAAAGTACCTTTTGTAATTGATGAAGTGTTGGTATATGAAGATGGTAATACAATATATAAAGAATATACTTCCAAAGGAAATAGATATTTATTCAAAAATAACCATCGAATAGCAATTCAATAATTATTTTTTGAAGGTGGAAAGAAACGTTTATTTAAATCATTGAAGCTTTCAATTTTCTTGAAATATCTTGCCCACAAAATGCTTGCTTGAT
The DNA here is from genome assembly GCA_943326975.2 of Actinomyces viscosus. Classification (GTDB taxonomy): domain Bacteria; phylum Bacteroidota; class Bacteroidia; order Flavobacteriales_D; family Crocinitomicaceae; genus CAIUKX01. The sequence goes on from CALPVI020000068.1 coordinate 2,430, forward strand.
AAAGACCGGTGTTGTTAAATTCAGTAATAGATTTTTTGATTTCCTTTCTTTGTTTTAATAAAGTACCTAAGCGTTTATACATCATCATATGGGCATTGAAAACACTTTTGAAGTGACCAAATTCACCACGAATTAGGAATCGTGCTGCGGCAACACCATCTAAAATCATTCGATACATTAATTTCGGAAATAAAATTCCTTGGTGATTTTTGATAATCATATATAAACTATTTCGAAAGTTTAAATACGATTTCATAGGAGATAAATAAGGTAATGTTCCGCCACCAACATGGTAAATTGTTGACGAAGGAATTGCTTTGAAGGCATAACCTTGTTTTTTTAATCTCCAGCATAAATCAATTTCTTCCATATGAGCAAAAAAGGCTTCATCAAAACCATTTACTTTGTGAAAAAGTTCTGATTTAATTAAGAGTGCAGCTCCTGTTGCCCAAAATATTTCAGTTTCGCCATCATATTGCCCTAAATCTTTTTCGAATTTCTCAAAAATTCTACCTCGACAAAAAGGGAAATAATTTCGATCTAAAAAACCACCTGCAGCACCTGCATGTTCGAATAATTCTTTATTGGAATAGGATAATACTTTTGGTTGACAACCTGCTATATTTTCTTTTTGAATGGCTTCATAAAGTGGTGTTACCCAATTGGGTGTTACTTCAATGTCACTATTTAGAAGTAAATAATATTTTGAATCAATTCTTTTTAATGAATCATTGTATCCTTTTGCGAATCCACCATTTGATTCATTCTTTACGATTTCAACTGAAGGGAAATTTTTTTGTACAAATTCTACAGAGCCATCCGTTGAAGCATTATCAGCAACTATAATTCTACAATCTCCCGAATAGTCAATTACTTTTGAAAGAAATTTTTCAAGGTAATTTTTTCCATTCCAATTCAATATAACTATAGCAATATCTTTCAAGCGTAATAATGTATGAGTGCAAAGGTAATTTCTTTTACGAAAGTAATATGAATTTCTTAATAATTACCATTCCCAATTGATTGTTGATTGTTTTGATTTTGATACGGATCTGTTGATTGATTTGTTCCATTCGGATTTGTTCTTCCAGAAAGGACTTGTTGCCAATTTAAATTTTTAGTTTCACCAATCATATCTGAATGAAGTAATTTATAAGAATTGGATACTAAGTCAGGATTGTAAAATATAAAACGTTTGTTACTGAATGATCCAATTTTATTGTATTGCCAAATTTCGTAAGGATAATCAGTAGCAGACGTTTCTCTTTGTTGAATTGAAGAAGGAGGACCGTATTGAAGATATACTCTTCCTCTGTCTGTTTCAAAACCTGCTTGAAAACTGTTTTTATATAATTTTTGAACCATCATAACTTGTGCTTTGTATCTGATCCATTCTTCATATGCTTTTGTTCCAGCTGTTTTTAACCAATAACCTTGAATGTATTTTCTACCATTTTCCTCATTTTTTGTTCTTATTAAAGTAAGGATGTTTTTAACTTCTGCAGGTTTGGACATAGGTATAAGACTTGCTACAAAAAATAGTACACTATCTTTTGGAATTGATTCTTGAAAAGAGGGGTTTAAGATTATTTTATCTGGATTGTAATCCATTTCTAAGTCATTAGATCGCTCAAATTCATAGTTTCTCACATCTATTTCTACCATTTCTTTGTTGAATATGGAATATTGTAAGATATATTTTCCTGATAACAAAGTTTCGATATCAATGTTTCGAATAATTGGAACGATTTCACTAACTGAATGTTTTGTGGATTTAGTATAATTAGTTAGCTCTTCATTTGTTTCCGTATTTATTAATTTTTGTTTTACACCAAAAGCATCTTGACCTAATAAGTTTGTATTATAGATTTCAAAATAAACGGGCATGAAATTTAATTCGTTTGGAAAATAATTTGATATTTTCGGAGTGATATTGTACCCTGATTTAAAAAGAACTGAACTTTCATCGCCTTTTTTGATACTTTCCGCAATCTCTATTTCAGATATTTTTGTTTGATTAGCATAATTGATTATTTCGATTTCTTTTGTAGCACTAAGGCTTTCATTGCTAGAATTTAAGTCTTTTAATTCTATTGTGAAAGTATATTTCCCAGGTTGTAAAGCAAATCTTCTGATATCGTAAAAATCTTCAAAAATGCTATCTTTTACAATAGGAGTTTGTAACCGAAATGCGTCTGAGGTAATAATAGAATCATTTTTTAGAAACTTCATTATAACCGCTAATTCTCCTTGTAATCCACTTGGAGTAGATACGTAGTTTAAGGTATGGCCAACATATTGTAATTGAATTTCTATATAGTTTCCAGTTTGAGTAACGTAATATTGTTTCTCATCTAGGTAAGCGCGTAGTTTTTTTTGTTGCGACAATGAAAGAAATGAAACGCCAATAAAAACTAAACTTAAAACAATTAATCTCATTTTATAATCTTTTTGTAAATATACAAAATAGAAAATTCTAACTTAAAAATTAATTTTTAATTGATTGTTTGGTAAGAAATAGTGTTTAAATAGATTGAATATTTACCATAAGTGAATTAAAAATTAATAAATAATTTATTTTTTTTAAACTTTAAATTATTGATATTAAGTTGAATAAATGTGATGCTCGAAAATAATTTTATTTTTTTTCAAAATAGTGCTTGTAGATATACAAAGAATTACTAATTTTGGCCTCGGAGAGATGGCAGAGCGGTTGAATGCACCGGTCTTGAAAACCGGCGTACCGAGAGGTATCGGGGGTTCGAATCCCTCTCTCTCCGCTCCGAAAGGGCTTCTAAACTTTAGAAGCCCTTTTTTTATTTCTAAAAATATTGTTTATAGGATCATGGGGTTCATGACTAAATGTGGATTATGACCCGAAAAGTCTATTGAAATTATTAGCTAAAAAACAAGAATTATGAAATACATTATCAAGCTAGTTTTTATAGTTTTTATTTCTAAACTATCTTTCGGTCAAACTTCCTTTGATAGTATGAGAATGGTATTGCCTATCGGCTGTAATTTAGAAATTCAATCTATCGTTACATCTAAAAATAATTCTGTTATAGCGACATCTTATCTTGGTAATCAAATAAATATTTATAATTCTACTTCAGGTAAAGCACTCTCTCGAATTAATTACGAAAGCATAGGGGTATCGCTAGATAAACTAAGTTTAAGTCCAAATGGAAAATACTTATTGGCATCTGCAAGCAATGACGGAATAATTGTTTTATGGAATTGTTACAATGGAAAATTGTTGAAAATTTTAAAGGGGTTTAATGGTGAAATTATTGATAATGAATTAAATATTATCTATCAAAATGATTCATTCTCAATTAGACAAATTAATTTTTATCCAAATTCAGATACATCTATAATTCAATTATATGAAAAAGAACTATTTATTTCTGAATCAGGTAATTATATAAAAGATTTAGCTGTCAATAAATCTAAAGATTTGGTATTGTTCTATATGCTTGATAAGCAATTGATAAGTTATGATATAAAACATGATTCCATAGTAAATAAAATTAAAGTTGAAAGCGAAAGTAAGTATGAAGATTTTAAAATTCAATTTTCTGTAGAAGGACAAACAAATCTTATTAGTGAACATCGAATTTTATTATTTGATGATTTAAAGAATTCACCTCGAAATTTGATTGAAGACAAAACTAGGCTAATCGCAGCATATAGCTTTTCTGGGAAATATATGATTGTGAATGAAAATGAAAAATTTTATTTAATTGATAATGTTCGGAATAAAACATATTCGTTAGATGGTCAGGTTTATGGTTTTGATAGAATAACAACTGCTATTTTTAGCTTTGATGAAAATTATCTGTATACTTCAGGAACAGATGGTACAATTTATTCATGGAATACATCAAATGGCCGAATTCGGTATGTTATCAATTCGGCGAATAATTCAGTTTCTTCAAATTTTATAACACATTCAAATGAAGTTATAACCTATATTAAAGATGAAAATTATGATGATGTGATTAATCGTTACTTAGCTATTTGGAACTTATCCAATGCAGGTGAGGGAAAATTAATTCGATTAGATTCTTTATGGTTGGATGGAGAAATTTCTTTTGTTGTTTCTAATAATGATTCTTTAATTGCTTTAACGAGCACACTTAATCACAGTATTTATGTAATTGACTTAAACTCCAAGAAATTAGTGAAAATTTTTAACGCTCCTGAAAAAGCTGAAAAATTCTTTTTACCATTTCTATCACCACGTGGAGAATTATTTAAGAATTTGGCAATTACAAAAAAATCAATTTTTTATGTGGTTGGTGATCAATTATGGGATGCTTCAAAGAGGAAACCAGTTCTAAAAAAAATAGGTTATTTTATTGCTTTCAGTGATGATGGGAATTACTTCGTAACTTTTAAAAATGATAATCTACTCTTTTACGAAACGAATAAACAGAAAAAGATTAAGGAGTTAAATCTTAATATAGAAAATATTAACAAAGGATTTTTATTGAAAAATGAGGTCTGTTTAATTGAAACAAATGACAGATTTTTAGTAATAAATCTTAAAAATAACAATATCGTTAATGTAGAAAAAAAATCTGAACAGAGAATTTTAGATTTTTCAAGACAAGGATTGATATGGCTTGATAATGAAAATATAAAGTTTAAGAATTATTTTGATTCAACAAGTAATATTTTTGAGGTTAATTTCCCAAATAACAACTATTTTCAAATGGCTGTTTCTAAGGATAATAAATTCTTTATTTCAAGTAAAGATAATTGTATAAAGGTATGGTCTATTAATTCGAACTCATGCGTATACGAACGTATTCAACTTGAAAATAACAACTGGCTTGTCAAACTCACTAATTCTCCTTATTACATGTGCTCCAAAGATGCAAGCAAGATGCTGCATTATGTAACACCGAATTTGAAAGTTATTGGTTTTGAACAGCTTGACCCGATCTATAATCGCCCTGATATTGTGTTGGATAGCATTGGTAAATACTTCGGAGGTGCAGATCCTGCATTAGTTAGCAACTACAGGCAAGCTTGGGAAAAACGTATCAATCGTTTAGACTTAGATATAGAAAAGTTGGCTAAAGGAGAAATTGCAGTTCCGAATGCAGAGATTGTAGGTTCTGATACTATTATTTACGAAAATAAAGAGGGTAATTTGATGATTAAAGTTTCCGCAAATGATTCAAAATATCCACTTCGAAGATTTAATGTGTATGTCAACGAAGTTCCGTTATATGGTTCGATAGGTGTTTCTATTGCTAATTTGAAAAAACAAGTTTGGGATACCACAGTTAGTATTCCTTTATCCGTTGGCGAAAACAAAATCCAGGTATCAGTTTTGAACGAATTAGGTTTGGAGAATTTTAAGTACCCAACTTATGTGAATTACATGCCAAATAAAAATATAATCGCTAAAACTTATTACATTGGAAT
>CALPVI020000069.1 GCA_943326975.2 Actinomyces viscosus
ACAGACGGTTCAATTATATGGGCAAATGATAACAAAACTGTGTTTTATATTAAAAAGGATGAACAAACATTAAGAGAATTTCAAGTTTACAGACATGAAATTGGAACTTCTGATTCGAATGATGTACTCATTTATGAAGAATTAGATGAAAGATACCATGTATATCTAACAAAGTCTCTCACAAATCAGTATATTGAAATTAATTGTTCTAGTTCATTAACAACTGAAACACTTTTAGTTGATGCAAATATCCCAAGTTCTAAACCTATTTTATTTTTAAAAAGAGAGAAAAATCATATTTATAGCGTACATCATCATTCTAATGGTTTTTATATTCTTTCAAATAAAAATGCTAAAAACAATCAATTGCATTTTTCAAAAGAAATACCTACTTCGATTGAAAACACTCAAATAATAATCAAACACAATCCTTCAGTCTTCTTAGAGAACCTATTGGTTTTACAAAACTATTTAATAATTGAAGAAAGGGAGAATGGACTTCAAAAAGTGAGAATTTTAAATAACGAATCAAAAAACTCAGAATACTTACAATTTGAAGAAGAAACTTATTTTTTCACTTTAAATACGAACGACGATTTTTACGCTAAAGAACTATATTACAGCTACAATTCTCTAACAACTCCGACTACTGTTTATAAATACAACTTTGAAACAAAAGAAAAAATCACTTTTTTCACCAAAGAACTATTAGATAAAACTTTTAAACCAAGTAATTACGAATCAAAACGTATTTGGATTACAGCAAATGATGGCGCAAAAGTTGCTGTAACAATTGTTTATAGTAAAGGTCTTGAATTAAAAACTGCCCCACTTCTACTCTATGGTTATGGTTCATATGGAATCACATATCCTGATACATTTAGTGCTTATCGCTTAAGTTTATTAAACAGAGGTTTCGTTTTTGCTATAGCGCATATCAGAGGTGAGAAATATCTTGGAGAGGAATGGTATGAAAACGGTAAATTTTTAAAAAAGAAAAATACATTTACTGATTTTATAAATGTTGCAGAATATCTTGGAATGAAAGGATATTGCGATAAAAATAAAATTTATGCAAAAGGTGGAAGTGCTGGTGGCTTATTAATGGGTGCAGTTACAAATATGGCCCCATATTTATGGAAAGGAATAATTGCGCAAGTTCCATTTGTCGATGTTGTGACAACCATGTTAGATGAAACAATTCCATTAACTGTTGGAGAATATGACGAATGGGGAAATCCAAACGAAGAAGATTACTACTACTATATGTTGAGTTATTCCCCATATGACAATGTTAAAAAGATGGATTATCCTGCAATGTATATAACTACAGGTTACCATGATTCACAAGTTCAATATTGGGAACCATTAAAATGGGTAGCAAAATTAAGAGAAAATAAAACGAATCAACTACCTTTGTTATTTGATTGTAATTTAGATGCGGGTCATGGTGGTGGATCTGGAAGAACAAATGAACGATTAGAAATTGCTAAAGAATACTCATTTATATTAAATCTTGAAGGTATTAATCAATAAATATATCGTAGTATTTATACTATCTTTTTGCTGTTTGGGTAAATATTCATTTTCTCAAGATAGTATAATATTGCCTTATGAACAATACAAAAACAAAATCGTACTATATTCAGATTTTGGTTTTAGTACTGCCCCATTTTCAATTAAATATCCATTTAATTCAAATTTAGATAAAATCAAATACCGCAATAATTATAGAAGTATTTTAGGTCTAGGTGTTTCATATAAATGGTTTGCTTTAAGATTAAGTATTGCATTACCAGGTTCAGATCATTCAATTGCAAAATATGGTAAAACAACTGCACTAAATATTGGTGTTGATTTTACGCTTAAAAAAGTTTTTTGGGACATTGACCTTAGAAACTATCAAGGATACATGATAAAAAACGCTTACAAATGGAATTCAGATTATAATAAAATACACACAAATGAAATTCAACCTAGTATAACAGCTACAAGTTTTTCAATTAATGCTTGGTATTTCCACAATAAACATTTTAAAATGAATGCTGTAAAAGGAAAAACAGCACATTTCATAAAAAAAGTACATACTTGGTACATTAAAAATACATTCAATATTTATGGAGTCGGAAATAACTCAAATAGTGTAATTCCAGTTGAATTACATGATACAACAAATTCAAAAACACGCTCAAATGCTTTTTCAGCTTTCGATTTTGGAATGATACCTGGGTATGCTTATGCAGACAGAATAAATAACTGGCAATTCGCTGGTTTATTTGGTTTCGGTGCAGTAGTTCAAGATAAATTTTATACAATTGATGGTTATCAAAGATCAGTGATTGGATTAGCTCCTCGTTATGACATAAAATTCATTGGTGGTTTCTCAGTTCCAAAATACTTTCTTTTTTTGATTACAGACTTTGATAACAAATCAATCAAATTCAATGATTTGAAATATCAACAGACTTATTATTCCATAAAATTAGTTGGTGGTGTTCGACTCGACAATAAAGATGATCGAAAAAAGAAAAGAGAGTTAAGAAGATTAAACTAAAAGAAATCTTAATTGAAAACCATTATTTGTTAATGTAAAATAGGGTTTTAAATATCTATTTATTAAACAAAAATTAAAACCCATATATTTGATTACTGAAAAAATTAAATTGTTAATTATATATACCAATTAAAAACTACTACTACTTTTTAAAAAATTGGTTATTAAATTAACTTGCTTTCTGTTAACACTATTATTTGTTTGTTTAAAAGGTTGTTATTATAACAACCTTTTTTTATTGATCTATTTTTTCTTTATATAAATATTTTTTTTGGATTGACTCAAAAGGTCTATAGATATAATAAACTGAATCATTTTGAACAAACACTTTATCTAGATATCTAAATTTCAATCTTATAGGATCTTTTAAACCTCCAGATAATAAGTCAATTTCTCTCAAATATGTGTAGCCTGATAATTCATAATGTGCATATAATTTCCCTGTTATCTTATCTTGAATTAAATGTTTTTTCCAGCCATTTTCTTTTGGCTGATAATGATGAAAAATGGCTACACTATCAATTTTATATCCTTCTTTATTAAATTTAAAAAGTTGATCTTTATAATAATCGAAAACATACAAGGTATCATCCTTTTGAAACAAAGGTGCATAGATTTTTTTGTAATAAATCGATTGGGTAAAATAATTAGCTCCTACCCATATTTGAGCATCAATACCTGTTTCTAATTCTTTTTGTTTAGCCCACATTTTAGTCCTTACATCTACCCATTTATATTCAGCACGATAGAGTTCTAACATAAAATCATCTGTTATATTTAAAATTTTAGCATATGTTGAATCAATTTGATCATACTTATAATAATTCATTGATGGGTAGTCTTCATTAAAATCTGACAAATAATAATTGGTGTAATTCGTATCTACAATTGGTGCTATATAACGAAAAAAATAATCTTTACTAATGCTTGAAATCGTAATTTTATTATCAATTATTTCTAATCCATAAATTTTATTTTCACAAATAATTTGACAATTACCTCTAAAGTCATGAATTAATTCTTTTGCTTTATCTGCAATTGGAATTTTAGAAATAATTTCTTTTCCATCATACAATACAACATCACTTCCTTTATCTAATGTTTTGGGATAAGTCAGAAGTATAAATCTTCCATCTGGTAATACTTCAAAATCAGATACGCTTACTTCGGTTGATGAAAATATTTTTTCAGGAATCCCTTTCGGTCTAATATCAACTTGATCTAAAGTGACTGTTTTATTTCGAACTAACGAAACATTAAATTCAATCGTATCATTTTTTACATTAGTTGTTTTAACTTCCTTAATTGATGAAGTATACAAAGGATGTGAAAATTCTATTTGAAAGGGTAATTCAGAAACTTTAAAGAAAAAAAAGCCTTTTCCATTTGATTTCACTTCATCAAGTTTACTGGAAACAATTTTAATAGATACATTTGGTATAGTATCACTACTCTGTTTATCATATACAATACCTTTCAACACATAACTTTTTTGTCCATTCAAATTCAATGAATTGAATAACAATATCAATAAGAAAAAAACGTACTTTTTCATTTGTATTTGTATTGAAATAAAACAATTACAATATTGATGATAAAAAAATATTTATTCCATAAAAAAAGGCTACTAAAAGTAGCCTTGTAAATAGAATAGAATGAATCTAGACAGTTAACAACCATCCAAATGTATCTTCAACTTTTCCTGCCTTTAAATCGTCAAGGTATTTTTTTACTTTAATAGAAAAATCTCTTCCTTCAATAGCCGGAACATCTAAAATTTCATCTCTAAATCCAACTTTTACGATATGAGCAATTGTAGCAGCAGTTCCTGCGCCAAATATCTCTGTAATTGAACCATCCTTTAATCCATTAACAACTTCTTCAACTGAAACTTTTCTTTCTTCAACTGGTATTCCCCAACTTTTAGCAACATCTAAAACAGAACGTTTAGTAGTTCCTTTCAATATTGTATCTGTTTCTTCAGATGGTGAAACAACTACACCATTAATCACAAAAACAATATTCATTGTTCCTGACTCCTCAATGTATTTATGCTCTTTACTATCTGTCCAAATTAATTGGTGAAATCCATTTAGTTGACCTTGTTTAGCAGGATATAATGCCGCACCATAATTACCAGCTGTTTTAGCTCTACCAACACCACCAGATGCTGCTCTTGTATAATGCTCTTCTATTTTTACTCGCACTGGTTCAGAATAATATTCCCCTACTGGACAAGCAAAAATTACAAATTTATATGTTTCTGAAGGTCTTATACCAATAAATTCATCAGTAGCAAATAAGAAAGGTCTTAAATACAAAGCAAAACCTTCTCTATTTGGAATCCAATTACGCTCTACTTCTACAAAACGTCTAACTAACTCAGTAAAAACATCTTCCGCTATAATTGGCATACACATACGTTCGCAAGATTCTCTAAAACGTTTTGCGTTTAAGTCAGGTCTAAACATTGTTATTGTTTTTCCATCCTCAGTTTTGTTCGCTTTCATCCCCTCAAAAATTGACTGCCCATAATGAATAGCAGAAGTTGCAGGGTGAAGCGATAAATTACCAAATGGCATTATTTCAGGGGTTTGCCATTCACCATCTCTGTAATCCATAACCAACATGTGATCAGAAAAAACTTTACCAAAAGGTAAGTTATCCCAATCTACATCATTGATGTGAGAATTCTGAGTTGGGGTAATTTTTAATGAAATTGTTTCGTTTAACATATGTAACTTTATGAAATGCGAATATAAGTAGAATCATCGAATCATTCAATTTTTTACACTGATTTTGAATTATTTTTCTTTTATTTGATATAAACAAATTCAGCTTTGGAAAAAAGTAGAGAAATATTAAAAAAATACTGGGGTTTTGATACTTTTAGACCTTTTCAAGAAGATATTATTGATAGTGTCATCTATGGACATGATACACTAGCTTTATTACCTACTGGGGGTGGGAAATCGATTTGTTTTCAAATACCAGGTTTGGCTAGAGAAGGCTTAACTTTAGTTATTACGCCTCTAATCGCCTTAATGCAAGACCAAGTTTCTAACCTTCAAAAAAAAGGTATTAGAGCAAAGGAAATTACAAGTGGAATGAGTTATAGAGAAATAGACATTACGCTTGATAATGCACGTTTTGGTGGATTAGATTTTTTATATACTTCTCCCGAAAGAATCAAGTCTAAAATATTTATAGAGCGTTTCAAATTAATGAATATTGGATTAATAGTTGTAGATGAAGCACATTGTATTTCTGAATGGGGACATGATTTTAGACCTTCTTATTTAGAAATAAAAGCATTAAGAGATTTACAACCTTTAGTCCCTATAGTAGCTTTAACCGCTACTGCAACAAAAGAAGTTCAAAAAGATATTATTCAACAACTTAACTTAAAAAATACAAAGGTTTTCGAAAGTTCGTTTTTACGTCCAAACCTTACCTATAAAATTGAAGAAACTGAAAATAAAACAAAAGCAATTCTTGATTTTTGCCAGCGAAATAATAATATTACTGGTATCATCTATTGTCAAACAAGAAAAAGCGTAAAAGAAATCGCACGACTACTTCATGCGTCCAATTTAAAAGTTGGAATTTATCATGGAGGTATGAACAACGAGGACAGAAAATTAATGTTAAACGCATGGCTAATTGACGAAATTAGAATAATCGTAGCTACAAATGCATTTGGAATGGGTATTGACAAACCAAATGTACGGTATGTATTACACTATGAATTCCCTAATAATTTAGAAGCTTATTTTCAAGAGGCTGGTAGAGCTGGTAGAGATGAACTTCCAGCAGAAACAATTGCATTTTGGGAAAACAAAGATATTATTCAACTTCAAGAGCGAATTGATAATCAATTCCCTCCAATTGAGAACATTAAAACTACATATCGCGCATTGTGCAATTATTTAAAAATAGCTATAGGTTCAGGATTGAATGAAACCTATCATTTTGATATGATTGATTTCACTAAAAAATTTCAATTACCGACTAATGTTGCTTATCAATCTTTAAAATTACTTGAAATAAACGGCGACCTAGTTTTTTCAGAAGGAATTTTTCACCCTACTAAAATAAGAATTGCAATAGGAAACAAAGAATTATATAGTTTTCAAATAAAACATGAAAATTTCTCTCCGATTATCACATTATTATCAAGAAGTTATCCTGGTATTTTTAATGATTATTTTGAAATCAACGAATCAGAATTCAGTAAAAGATTAAAAATTAACCCCTCTGAAATTAAAAATCAATTAGAAAAATTAGAAAAATTAGGAGTGTTAGATATATCATGGTCATCTAGTTTACCAACTGTGACATTCCTTCACGAAAGGCTACCTGATGACTATCTAAAACTTTCACCAGAAACTTACTTTTCAAGAAAAGAAAGAGCAAATAAAAGACTAAGAGCAGCAATCGATTATTTAAAAAATTCAACTTGTCGTTTACAACAGTTACTTCGTTATTTTGATCAGAACACATTAGAATGTGGCAAATGCGATGCATGTCTAAGAACTTCATCAATTAATTCATCAATGGATGAAATATATATTGAAATTTTCAAAATTCTGAAAGAACCCTCAAATATTGAACAGATAATATCTATATTGAAAATAGATAAAGAAAAAATTAAAGCTTGTATTAATCATCTTCTAATGGAAGAAAAAATAATTGAAAAAAAAGGTGTCTTATATATTAATTAGACACCTTTAAATTATTAAGAAATTATTGATTTATATCGCTTCTACATTTTGTTCTACCAAACCGAAATGCTTTTCTGCTTCTTCTGTTATGTAACCTCCAATTGCTAAAGACGCAGTTGCAGCTGGTGAAGGCGCATTTAATACATGAATAGAATTTCCATGATATTCAATTCTAAAATCATCTCTAGTATCTCCATCTTGTCTTAACAACAAAGCTCTAACGCCTGATCTACCAGGTTTTATATCTTCCATCGTTAAAGAAGGAACCATTCTTTGCAAAGTTTTCAAAAACAATTTTTTAGAAAATGCTCTTCTGTATTCATCAATACCAAATTTCATATTTCCAAAAAATAATTTCCAAGTTCCTTTGTAAGTTAATGCATCAATCGTATCACTCCAAGAAAAATCCGTTTTACCATAACCTTCTCTTTTAAAGGTGAATACAGCATTTGGCCCACATTCTATTTCTCCATCAGTCATACGAGTGAAATGAACACCTAAGAATGGAAAATCTGGATTAGGAACTGGATAAATTAAATTTTTAACTTTATGTTTTGCTTGGTCTGTTAATTCATAATAATCACCTCT
>CALPVI020000070.1 GCA_943326975.2 Actinomyces viscosus
AATATTAAAGGTAACTCGTATTTTGGGAAATTCTACAGTTCCGCCAAAGCGGAAATAGAATTTGACATACCATCAACATATCCAATATCTGTAACCCCCTATTTTGTTCTAAATAGATGGGATTATTTTAAAAACTTTGCTACGTTTTTTGAAGCAGTAAAACCTTCTTTCTTAATTCAAAACGAAATGTATTATGGATTAAAAACAATTCATCCAATAGGCAATAATTCAAAAAGCACAATCAATTTTAGACTTTTTAACTTAGAAGACGATTACTATCAAACAAACAACTTTTCTTCTACAGACACCACAGATAAAACCTATTTTAATGGTAGTAATATTTCTTGGGAGATTAATAAAAACACATTAAATCGAAAGCAATTTGCTACTGAAGGGAATTTACTTTTTTTAAAAATAAAATATATCAATGGTACTGAACACAGCATAAGTGGAAGTACATCAATAAACAAATATGACACTAAATTATTTCATCATTGGCTTTCTATAAATGGAGAAATTAAAACTTTCGTATTCAAAAGCCCTATTTTTCATTTAGGAATACATGCAAAAGGTGTCTTTAACACACAATCATTATTTAACAATTATACAGCGTCTTTATTGGCAATGTCCTCATTCTCTCCATTACCAGATATTGAAACATACTTTCTTGCAGAATATAGATCTCCACAACATCTTGGAGGAGGACTTAATCTAATATTTACACTTAAGAAAAAAATTGATTTACGTTTCGACACATATTATTATCAACCTTTTGTCTATCTTATAAAAAAGCAAAATGAAACATTTGGTTACTCAAATGTCTTAAAAGGCGTATCTATTATTGCTTCTTCCTCTTTAATTTACAATACTTTTTTTGGACCGATTAGAGCTACTATAAATTATTTTCCAAAACAACAATTCCCAATAAATTTTCAAATAAGTTATGGATATGTGATTTTTAACGATAGAGCTATTCGATAGTTTCTTGATTATCAAATCACAAAATAATTTTCTACACCTTCCCATTTTTAACTAATACCCCATATAACATTAGAAATATTGCCTATTTACTACTAATTAATATATTTGCGTCAAAATTAATTCATTATGGAAAAAATCATCTGTGGAATTCAACAAATGGGTATTGGCGTACCAAATGTTCAAGAAATTTGGAAATGGTATCGTAAATTTTTCGGAATTGATGTGCGTGTTTTCGAAGATGCTGCAGAAGCTCCATTAATGATTGACTATACTGGAAATGAAGTCCACAAAAGAACTGCCACTTTAGCTTTAAGCATGCAAGGTGGCGGCGGATTTGAAATCTGGCAATTCACATCAAGACCAACAAACAAAGCTTCTTTTGACATTAAATTAGGAGATTATGGTTTATATATTTGCAGAATTAAATCAAGAGATGTTCAAGAAACATATAATTATTTCAAAACAAATGGAGCTGATTTAATTTCAGAAATCGTTATAACTCCTTCAGGTGAAAAACATTTTTTTGTAAAAGACCCTAATGGTAATATTTTTAATGTAGTTGAAGGAAAGGGATGGTTTACAGACACGAAACACCCCTCAAAATGTGGAGCTGTTGCTGGAACAATGATCGGTGTAAGTGATATTGATAAATCAATTTCTTTATACCGAGATATATTAGGCTATTCCAAAATAGAATATGATGTAACTGGAAATTTTGATGATTTCTCAAATTTACCTGAAGGAACAAAAAAAGTAAGAAGAGTTTTACTTTCTCATACTGAAGAAAGAAAAGGACCTTTCGCTCGTTTATTAGGACCAACTCAAATAGAGTTAGTACAAAGTATTGAAAGAGATGATTGTAAAAAAATATTTGAAAATAGATATTGGGGTGATTGGGGTTTCATTCATTTATGTTTTGATATTCAAGGAATGGATGTTCTAAAAAAAGAATGTGAAGAAAAGGGATATCCATTTACAGTAGATAGTTCAAACACATTTGATATGGGTGAAGCTGGTGGTAGATTTTCATACATTGAAGATTTAGACGGAACATTAATAGAGTTTGTTGAAACACATAAAGTACCTGTACTTAAAAAATTAGGATGGTATATCAATTTAAAAAATAGAGACCCTAAAAAACACTTACCTAATTGGATGTTGAAAGCGATGGGGCTAAATCGTGTAAAAAATTGAGTAAACGGCATGTTTAATTGATTAAACAATCTATTATATCAAATAAATTGCCTTACATTTGATTTTTAAGTTAATGAATCTGTGATTATTATGAAAAAATATTTTTTCCATTTCTGCATTTCAATTTTCTCTATTGTCTTTTTATTTAGCTGTAGTGAAAAATTACCTATAAGTGCAGATTTTGAAGAAACTGCAATTGTTTATGGGTTATTAGATCAATCAGAAAATATTCATTTCTTAAAAATCAATAGAGCTTTTATAGGTCCTGGCAATTCACTTGATATTGCAAAAATCTCAGACTCTTCTTATTTTAAAAATATAGATGTTATAATTACGGAGATTGGTAACTTAAATAGAAAATGGACACTTCAAGATTCTATTATTTCAAATAAAAGTGTAAACGGTGTTTTTTACGGGCCAGAACAAAAATTGTATTACTTTAATGACAATAATGTTCCGTTATCAGCAGATGCAACTTATAAACTAGAGATTACTGTAGATAAAGGAATGCCTTCCGAATTTAAAGTTTCTGGGGAAACCTCTCTTGTAAGTGGAATTGGGCTAACAGGCAACCCTCCTATGTTTAAATTCTATTCAAGTGACAATAAATTCCTAGGTTCTAATTTAATTGTTTATCCAGGAAATGCAGAAATAATAAATACAACTTTTAAAATATCAATTGCAGAGTTTACAAATTCAATAGAAGATTCTATTCAATTAAACTGGAAAATAGATGAAAAATCTGTAAGTAATAGCTCTTCGTTAAATTTCAGTTATCAAGGTCAAACTTTCTATGAAATTATAAAGAGTGGAATTACAAATAATAATTCAATTACAAAAAGAAACTTAAAATCAATTAAAATTATACTAACAGGAGGTTCAAACGATTTATACAACTACATGCTTATAAACAAACCTTCCAGCTCTGTAAGCCAGAGTAAGCCTAGCTTCACTAATTTAAAAACAAATAAATCTAATAAAAAAGCATTAGGTCTGTTTTCGGCTAGATATACTAGAACATATTATCTGCCATTTACGAAATCTTACGACTCATATTTCAGATTATTGGATCAATATTCAACTGCACAACTTTGCAATGGTTCTATTACAACTTATGATTATCATTTTTGTAGTATACATCCAGCTGATGCCACTAAAAGTTACTTTTGCCAATAACAAATTAACTTTAAAATCATTTTTCCTATCTTTTTTATTAAATTTGAGATTCAAGTTTAATAAATTTTATGACTGATAGGAAAACACTTTTTGCCGATATCTTACTTCCTGTTCCAGTTCATCAGTTGTTTACGTATCGTATACCTTTTGAAATGAACGAACATGTTTTTGCAGGTATAAGAGTTGTTGTTCCTTTTGGAAAATCAAAATTAGTAACAGGATTAGTAATAAATGTTCATGAAAACATTCCTAATCAATATCAATCTAAATACATTGAACATGTTTTAGATGAATTTCCGATTATTACTCAAAAACAATTTAAACTTTGGCAATGGATAGCAGATTATTATATGGCCCCAATAGGAGATGTAATGAACGCTGCTTTGCCATCTAATTTCAAACTTGCAAGCGAAACTAAAATTGTATTGCATCCTGATTTTGATCAAGATTATTCAAAACTAGATGACCGACAATATCAAATTGTTGAAGCACTTGAAATTCAAGAAACATTAGATTTAAAAGAAATTTCTGAAATAGTTGGTATTAAAACAATTCAGCCAATTATTAAAGTGTTAATGGATAAAAAGGTTGTATTATCATTAGAAGCATTAAATGATAAATTCATTCCAAAGACAGCTATTTATATTTTCCTTAATGAGCAATTATTAATAGAAAATGCTTTAGAAGAATTATTAAAAACTTTAGAACAAAAAAAGTCTTCTCAAAAACAATTAGATACTATTTTACTACTTCTAAAAGAAGGTAATTTTTCAAACGGAAATATCGAACCTGTTTTAAGAAAAAAACTTGAAACTTTAGGTTCTTCTATTTCTACTTTAAATACACTTGAAAAAAATGGCGTTATTTCTCAAAAACGAGTTGAAATTTCAAGACTTTCAAGTTCTAACAATGATATCAAAGAGTTAAAAGCACTTTCGATATCTCAAGAAAGAGCTCTAAAAGAGATAAAAGTATCTTTTGAATCAAAACAAGTTAGCTTATTACATGGTGTAACAGGATCAGGTAAAACTGAGATTTATGTAGAATTAATCAAAGAACAAATTGAGAAGGGCAAACAAGTATTATTTTTGTTACCTGAAATTGCATTAACAACCCAACTAATTACTCGTCTATCTTCTTATTTTGGAAATTTAGTCGGAGTGTACCATTCAAAATTCAATCAAAATGAAAGGGTTGAAATTTGGAACAATGTTTTAAACAATAATCCAAATCAATTTAGAATAATCTTAGGTGCTCGTTCTTCCATTTTCTTGCCGTTTGCTGATCTAGGGCTTATCATAGTAGATGAAGAACACGAAAGTTCATTTAAACAATATGACCCCTCTCCCCGCTACAATGCGCGTGATTGCGCAATCGTTTTAGGTCATATGTCAAAAGCTAAAGTCTTGTTAGGTTCTGCTACACCAGCATTAGAAACCTATCATAATGCTAAAAATGGAAAATATGGTTTAATTGAAATTCATGAAAGATTTGGAGGCATTCAAATGCCAGAAATATTTTGTGCTGATTTAAAAAAAGAACGTAAAAACAAAAGTATGCAATCTCATTTTTCGTCATTTCTGATGGACAATATGAGAACTGCACTAAATAATAATGAACAAATAATTTTATTTCAAAATAGACGAGGATATACTCCATTATGGATGTGTGAAATATGTAACTGGACTCCTAAATGCAAAAACTGTGACGTATCATTGACATATCACAAACAAACGAACACGTTAAAATGTCATTATTGCGGACATTTTTCCCCACCCGTTGGAACTTGTTCATCTTGTGGGAGTAACCGTTTGAAAATGTTAGGTTTTGGAACTGAAAAAATTGAAGATGAACTTTCAATTATGTTGCCTAACGCTAAAATTCAACGTATGGATTTAGATTCAACGCGCGCGAAAAATGCGTATGAAAATATTATTTCAGAATTCGAAAATAGAAATGTTGACATTTTAATAGGTACACAGATGGTAACCAAAGGTTTAGATTTTGACAATGTAAGTTTAGTCGGAATACTAGATGCTGATATGTTACTAAACAGAAATGATTTTAGAGCATTTGAACGATCGTATCAACTCATCTCACAAGTTGCGGGGAGAGCAGGAAGAAAACACAAACGAGGCAATGTAATAATTCAAACAGGTGATCCAGATAATTGGGTTATACAAAAAATCATTCATCACGACTATATCGGTTTTTATGAGAGCGAAATAATTGAACGTAAAAATTATTTCTATCCTCCTTTTTATAAATTAATTGAATTTACGCTGAAACATAAAGATGAAAATACGTTAAATCAAGCTGCAAATGAATTTGCAAAAGAATTAAGAAACATTTTTAAAGAAAGAGTTTTAGGACCTGAATACCCAACTGTAAGTAGAGTAAATAACTTATATCTAAAAAAGATTACGCTAAAAATAGAACGAGATGCTCCTGAAAAAAAAATAAAGGAGCGCATCAATGAAATAATTTCTTCATTTTTTAGCGCTCCTGTTAATAAGTCAATTCGACTGTTAATTGATGTTGATCCCGCTTAACCTAGGTATGTTTTCAGCATCCGGCTTCGAGAAGTATGTTTTAACCTTCTAATTGCTTTTTCTTTTATTTGACGAACACGCTCTCGTGTTAAATCAAACTTTTCTCCAATTTCTTCTAATGTCAAAGGATATTTACCATTCAATCCAAAATACATTTGAACAACATCACATTCTCTTGAAGTAAGCGTACGTAATGAACGATCAATATCTTTTCTTAGGGATTCTGTTTCCAAGTCACTTCCTGGACTAGGTAAGCTATCATTTACAAGAACATCATACATACTTGATGAAGATTCATCTCCTTCTACCAAAGAAGCATCCATCGAAACATGCCTCCCACTACTTGCAAGAGATTGACGAACATCTTCAGCAGAACATTCCAAAAATTCAGCTAATTCTTCCACTGAAGGAGGTCTTTCGTTTTTTTGCTCTAATTCAGAGTAGGCACGATTTATTTTGTTTATTATTCCAATTTTATTCAATGGTAATCGAACGATTCTTGCTTGCTCTGCTAATGCTTGTAAAATAGACTGACGAATCCACCAAACTGCATATGAAATAAATTTAAATCCTCTCGTTTCATCAAATCGCTCAGCAGCTTTTAT
This sequence comes from Actinomyces viscosus, assembly GCA_943326975.2. Classification (GTDB taxonomy): domain Bacteria; phylum Bacteroidota; class Bacteroidia; order Flavobacteriales_D; family Crocinitomicaceae; genus CAIUKX01. Next base: position 6,509 of record CALPVI020000070.1, read on the forward strand.
CAAACCAATATTACCTTCATTTATTAAGTCTGGTAAAGATAAACCTTGATTTTGATACTGCTTTGATACAGAAACAACAAAACGCAAATTAGCTCTAGTTAATCTTTCTAAGGCTGCTTTATCTCCTTGACGAATTTTAATGGCTAATTCAACTTCTTCATCTGCTGTTATCATATCTTCACGACCAATTTCTTGTAAGTACTTGTCTAAAGATGCTGTTTCTCTATTCGTAACTTGTTTGATAATTTTCAGTTGTCTCATGGCGCAAAGTTTTTAGTGAATATCTTCTAACTCTATAACGTTTAATTTAGTCATTAGAAACAATCTATGATACAAAAAAGGTTAAAAAATTAGTTCAAATGAACAAAAGGTAGTTCTGCTTGATTAAAGTGTATTCTTATGAGAATATTCTATTTCCGAACGTTCATTTATTTCAATAATTAAGCAATTTCAAGTCATATTAAAACATAAATCAATAGGAATTCCATTTGATTGTTTACCTTTGCAAAATGAAAATTCTAATGGTATGTTTAGGAAATATTTGTCGATCTCCTTTGGCAGATGGTTTACTTAAAAAAAAAGTAAACGACTTAAATTTAGATGTGTTGGTAGATTCAGCTGGAACTGCAAATTACCATGTTGGTAAAGCACCAGATCATCGTATGAGAGAAACTGCTAATAAGTTTGGCTATTCAATTGATAAACTTAGAGGACGCCAATTTGTTGTAGCAGATTTTGATAAGTTTGATAGAATTTATGCGATGGATAAAAGTAATTATGCAAACATCGTTAAATTGGCCAAAAACGAAGAAGATATTCAAAAAGTAAAATTGATATTAAATGAATCTCATCCAGGAAAAGATTTAGAAGTTCCAGATCCTTATTATGGAGGAGAACAAGGATTCATAGAAGTTTATAATTTATTAAACGAAGCTACTGATGTGATTTTAGCTTCGATCAAACATTTAAAAAAATAAGTATGTCTACAGAAGAAATTGTAAAAGGGAAAATTTACATGTTACCCTCAACACTTGGTGGTGAATCAGTAACAGATATTATTCCGGCTGATGTCATTTCAATTGCAACAAGCATTCGTTTTTTTGCTGTAGAAGATATAAAAATGGCACGACGTTTACTACGTAAAATGGATCGTGAATTTCCAATAGATGAATCTAAATTTTTCATTTTAAATAAAAAAACACCAACTGACGAATTATACAAAATGCTGAAACCTGTTTTGAATGGAGAAACAATGGCCGTAATCTCAGATGCTGGTTGTCCAGGAGTTGCTGATCCAGGTGCCGAATTGGTTGCTTTGGCTCATGAACACGAAGTTGAAGTCTTACCATTAGTTGG
>CALPVI020000071.1 GCA_943326975.2 Actinomyces viscosus
CTATTATGGTGATGATTCTTTTATGCAATATACTTTAGCAGAAAAGGTTACAGAATTGTTTTCATCATATCAAGAAACAGCTACAGCCTTAATTGATTCTTTTGATTCAGATTTCAAAGGAAACTCACATTTTGAATGGCAAAAATATATTTGGAAAGAATTACAAGTTCTCACTGAAAATAAATTTGCTTCATTATCGGTCGTTTACAAAGCAATTGATCAAAGTTTAAAAAATGAAGAAAATCAGAAACTTCTTCAATTAAAATTTCCAAATATTCACATTTATGGTGATTTGCAATATACCCCAGAGTTGATTCAGTTTCTTTCAACAATTGCAAAATATACAAATGTATCCATCTATAGGGTTCACTTTTTGAATCATTCGAATGCTTCTAGGTTTGTAAAAAACAACAGTAGGTTTAGTGAAAAAAATAATCTTTTAATTAACCAAATAGCTACTGATTTTTTAGCAAATAACTCTTCAGTAACAAGAGATACACTTTTAGGAAGATTAAAGGCTGAAATTGAAAACCCAGAACAAGATATAAGCTTCAATTATAATACAATTGACAATTCAATTACGATTGCTAATTGTTTTACAGAGTATAGAGAAGTTGAAGCTTTGTGGCACTATTTAGTTAGCGAATTTAATCGAAATACAGACTTAGCTTTAAGAGATATTTGTGTAATTGTTCCAAATATTGAAAAATATGCACCAGCGATAAAAGCAGTTTTTAAAAACGAGAAAGTATCTCTTAATTATTCTTTTTACGATAGCAGTTCAAAAATTCAAGATTCTCCATATAAGGCTTTGCTAGCACTTTATAATTTTGACTCAGAAGAATTTACTTCAAAACAAGTTTTTTCGTTGTTAGAATTTAAATACATACGAGAAAAATTCGGAATCAGTGAAGATCTTTCGATTATCAAAAAAGCAATCGATGATGCTTCTATTTTTCATGGCTATGATGGAGATGAAAAATTTGAAACTCAATACATTTCATGGAAGCAAGGGTTAAAACGATTAATTATAGGTGCTTGTATTGAAAAAACAGAAGAAGAGATTACTGGAATTGGTGAAGATTTTTATCCTATTTCGGAATTTGAAGATCAATCCATGTATGAATTAATTAAATTAAATCAGTTTGTTGAATCTTTATTTTCTTTTTCAGAAGAAAGAAAAGAAGCTAGATCGTTGGGAGAATGGCAATCTTCAATTAAGAAAGTTGTAAATGATTTTTTGAATGTTTCTGATTATGAACCCTCAAATTTTGATAGGAAATTAGAACAACTTGTTAGATCAAATGATGTCATTCCAAATGAACGAATTGATTTTAATGTCATTCGTTATTATTTAATAAAGTTGTTTGAAAATCAAGATCTTTCTAATCGAATCGGTTTTGGTGGAATAAGATTTGTTTCACCGAATCCAATGATGGTTACTTCTTTTAAAATAAATTGTTTTTTAGGTTTAAATGGGAATGACTTTCCGCGTTCTTTCAAAAAATTAAGTTTTGATTTAAGAAATGAGGAACAAATAACGACGAGCAATGATTTGGATAAACACTTGTTTTTATCTCTTATACAAGGTGCAAAAGAAAAGTTATATTTGAGTTATATTGGTCAAAGCTCAAAAGATAATAGTGCCTTTCCTGCATCAACATTGGTTGAAGATTTAGTTTCAGTTTGTAAGAAATGGAATGTTACTGACAAAGAATTAATTGTTAAGCATCCTTTGCATGCTTTTAGTACGAAATACAATAATTCGGAACAATTTCCAAAATTAAAAAGATTTGATATCTATTCTGATAAAGATAGAAATTCAGAATTAATAGTGGATCCAAATACCAAAAAAGGGGAAGTCTTGAGACGTGATAAAAAGGGTAGAATTATCATCCCACTTCACGAATTAATTAGATTTACGGAAGACCCTGTTAAATATTATTACACTAAAGTATTGGGGATTTATTATTCAGATAATTCAATTGATTTGGCTGAAAGTGAGTTGTTTGATTTAGATCATTTGAAAAAATGGAATGTGAAAAATGCTATTTTACAAGGTGAATTAATTCAAGCTTTTGACGAAGAAAAATTTTATGAAAAATTAAAAATAAATGGGCAATTTCCTTTTTTAAATTTAGGTGAAATCGTTCAGGGATCAATTTCTAAAGAAGCTCATGCAGTAATTGAAAGTATAAGTGAGAAAGTTGATTTAAATACTCGAGAAATAATTCCTATTTACATTGAATTAAATGATCAATATATTATTGAAGGGTCTATCGATACAATTTTTGATGGTCAATTTTTGTTTGCTACAGTTTCTAGTGATAAATGGAAATATCAATTGCGTTCAGTAATTCAATTTTTAGCGGTTATAATTTCAAGTAATAATCGTATTACAAGTGGATACTATTTTTCTAAGAATAGCATAAATGAGCTAGGATTAACCTATGAAGAAGCAATTACAAATTTAGTTAAATTATGTACTAACTATGAAGAGGGAACAGCCAATTTGAAACATTTTTCAATCGATTTTGGTGATAAATTAAATGTTGTTTTTAAAGAGGAAAATACAAATGAATCTTTTGTAAAAAATATAAAAGGAATTATTAATCATAAAAATTCGTATGTCAATCCCTCAGAATATTTTATGAGAGAATTAAATAATGGTTCAATCACGAATAATGTAGCAAAGGAAACATTTAAAAATTATTACACATTTATCCGCGAATTATTAACTTCTACTTTAAGCAAACTATGAATAATTTTGATGTTAAAACAGTTGAATTAGCAGGGGCAAATATTATTGAAGCAAGTGCTGGTACAGGAAAAACTTTTTCCATTGCAGTATTAGTTGTTCGTTTAATATTGGAGAATGAAATTCCTGTTTCTAAAATGTTATTAGTAACATTTACAGAAGCTGCAGCAGCAGAATTAAAAGAACGCTCTATCAAGTTCATACGATTAGCCATTGAAGAAATTGAAGTACCAGGTTCTTCAGGAAATTCTGTTATAAGTGAAATTGTAAATGACTTTACAGGAAACAAAGCAGAAGCGAAAGAAAGACTATATACTTCATTGTTGAATATTGATAAGGCAATGATGTGTACAATTCATAGTTTTTGTCAACGAACGTTGAATGAATTTGCTTTTGAAACGAATCAAGCTTTCGGTAAAGAATTACTTGAAAATATCAATGATTTTATTTTTAAGTACATACAAAAATTTAAACGTGAAATCTTGAATAGTTTGGAATTTGAACTTTTTGAATTTTTAAATATTTCAGACGATATATTAAAAATACACATTGATTCATCATTTCAAGGTAAATATTATTACAATTTTAAGTCAGGCTATAGATTACCAAATGAATTAATTCATTCTTTAGTTGAACAAGAAGAGAGTTATCAATTTATATTGAGTGAAATAGAATCGAATATTGAGTTCTACAAAGAAAAGGTTTTAAACAAAGATTTAGCAGGATTCAAAGAAGGTAAAAAAGCTAAATTAATTGCTTTAATTACAGATGCTGAATCAACACTAAATATGTTTTTAACTAAAAGTACAGATTTTGTTCCGATAGTTTTTGAAGATGAAGTTTTAAAATACAAAGCTCTGATAAATGATATTAATTTAAATAAACAAGCGATTCGTGATGAGTTTTATAGTTTTGCTATAGATTGGCATGTTGAAAGAATTCAAAGAGAACTAATCGAAAAAAACTATTTTACTTTTGATGATTTAATTAATCAATTACATAAATCTAGAAATAAAGCGGAATTTCAATCTCTTATTAGATCAAAATATGACGTAGTTTTTTTGGATGAATTTCAGGATACCGATCAAAAACAATATGATATATTCTACAACCTTTTTCAAGAAGATTCGAAAAAAATCATTTTCTATATTGGTGATCCAAAGCAATCGATTTATTCATGGAGAAAAGCGGATTTAAACACGTATTACGATGCAAGGAATTCGATTGATGAGAATAAAAGATTTGATATGAAAAGGAATTTTAGGTCAAGCGTTCAATTAATTAACGCTTTGAACCAATTTTTTCAACCAAATGAAGATTTTGATACATTTGAAAATGGAGACGAAGTAAATCGTATTAATTACATAGAAGTGACCTCAGCAAATACTGATCATATTGGATTAATAAAAGAAGGAATAGAATTTTCTCCTATCCGAGTGATAAATAATCATTCTAATAACGATGAAATCAATGAATCAATAGAAGTAACTTTAAAATATTTATTTTTCGGTGGGTTTGAATTGAATAATAAAAAGATTAGGCCTTCAAATGTTTGTGTGTTAACAAGGACAAACTGGCAATCCAAAACTGTAAAAGAAATTTTAAATAATCTTTCTATTCCTTCGGTTATTTCTGATGATGCTAAAGTGATAGATACGGTTGAAGCAAAAGAATTGCTGTTTGTTCTAGATGCAATTTTGTCACCTCAAAAATCTTCGATTCAAAAAGCGTTACTTACTCTTTTTTTTAATTATAAAATTAATGATTTAAAGGAATTAGATTTCGATTATTATGTAGAACTCTTTAAATCTTATAGTAAAATATGGACAAATGATGGGGTATATGTAGCGCTGAATATGTTACTTAATGATTTTAATATTATTGCCAAATTACAAGAAAAACAAATTTCTGGACAACGTGTTATTTCCAATTTAAAGCAACTTATTGAATTATTACAAGAAAAAGAATTGAGAAATTCATTTACCCCAAATGAAACTTTTCTTTTTCTTCAAAATCAAATCAATTCATCTAGTGATGAAGAGATTTCAGAATATTCTCAGCGACTAGAAAATGATGAAGATACAGTAAAGATTGTAACCATACATAAAAGCAAAGGTATGGAGTATGATATTGTAATTGCGCCCTTTTTAGATTTTGATGATTCTGAAAAATATGATTTTAGTAGCATCCGTTTACCGCGGGTTGCTAATCAAAACAACTATGTGTATGTTTCAAATCCCATTGTAGATTATACGCTACAGCAGAAATACAAACTTCAACAAAAACAAGAGAATAGAAGGTTGATATATGTTGCACTAACTCGTGCAAAGTATAATCTATTTATAATCAATAAAACAAAAAACGACAATCATGCTTTAGCTGGGTTTATTAAAGCATTGCCTACCACATTAAATTGTATTCAATTAATCAATCGAGAAAATCTAGAGCAAGTTGAGATTGGAGTTTTAGAAAAGGATTTCGGAGATCTTAAAATGATTAATGAACCACTTCCTAGTCTGACTATACCAGATAGTAAGTTCAAAAGAATGAGTTACTCTTCTTTAGCGGCTCATCCTGCTAAGAGTGCAAAAGAAGCAATAGCTGAGTATGAACAAGGAAGTTATGATCAATTTATTTTCAAAGATTTACCAAAAGGTGCGCATGTTGGTAACCTTTTACACGATATTTTTGAGTTTATAGATTATACGGATGCCTCTAAATGGGAAGAAATTATTCAAATGGTAGTTGTTCGTTATTTACCCAATCAAAAAGAGAATTCGGGTTTTTTAGCTTCTCTTTATCAGTTGATAGTTCATGCACTTAATTCAACGATTCAATTTGGTGAAGAATCGTTTCATTTGTCTTCATTAGTAAGAGAGAAACGTAAAAATGAATTTGAATTTAATTTTCAACTCAAAGAAAATGTTTCAATTTCAGCATTGGAAAATGTACTAGAAGATGAAACGAGAAAAATTCAAACAAGCTACAACAATGTTCAAGGAATGATGACCGGTTTCATCGATTTGTTTTTTGAACACGAAGGGAAATTCTATATTCTTGACTGGAAGTCTAACTTTCTGGGAGATCATATAGATCATTACAATAAAGAAAACCTGTTAAAAGGAATGAATGAAAGTAATTATCATTTGCAATATTTAATTTATGCTTTGGCTTTAGAAAAATATTTAAAATCGAAGCGTTCAAATTTTGACTTTAAAAATCAGTTTGGTGGTGTTATTTATTTGTTTTTGAGAGGGAATAGGGAAGGCGAAACTTATGGTATATACACTCAAGCAGTTACATTAAATGAATTAGATAAGTTAAAGCAGATTCTGAAATAATTATTTAAAAATTACCTTAGTAGAAAATATAACATTTATGGGAACAAGTTCAAGCGACTATAATGATGAAAGAGCAAAAGAATTTGCAGAAAAGGCAGATGATCTAGCAAAGCATAAAAAAGAATATAAAGATGAACATGATGCCAAGTATAGGCATGCAAAAAAGACAGAAATTAAATTAGATCCTGAGCAAGAAGCATTATTTCTAGAACGCCAACGTAAAGCACTTGAGCGAAGAGAAAAGTTTTTAGCAAGGAAAAATAAAACGAAATAATATGGTAGAAACTATAGCATCCGATTTTGGTGTAACACTTAGAGTTCAAAACGGGAATAATTATTTTTTCGCAGACATGAAAACTGCGTTTTTACATGTCGTTTTTTTTAAGGAAAACGATCATTTCAATGAAATAAATCAGTTTTATATTCATCGCTATGAGTTTGCGGACTGGTTAAATCAAGAAATAAATAAAAGTAAGTATAATCAAATAAAATTAGCTTCTGGTTTGATTCATTTGTGTTACAGTTCTAATCAAGAAAAACAAAATATTAGATTTTTTTATGGTGATGCTACTTTTGATATCAATTTAAAAGATAATAACGATTTTGAAAAACAACTTATTGCTGATGTTTCGGTACTTGAAAAAATTGATTCACAATTAATCAAAAAAGCAACTAGAAAGAAAATAATTTCGGCAATTGTAGATGAATATGATGAAAATGAAACATATCCAATTTCCGACTCTTCTTTACGTGCAGCCGCTTTTGAATTGAAAATATCAAAAACCAAAAAAACGTGGCACCGCACTTCCTATTTTTATGACCTCGTAAAAATGGAAATAAATAATTCTAACGAAATGAATACTTATTTAGCAAGTAATTTATTGATGGGATTGGATGTCGTAATTGGTAAAACGGAATGTAATTGTGGTAATGATGGTTGTTTTTTTGAAATGTTAAATACAGCCTATACTACTTATTTTAAGGAAGAGGAATTGCTAACAGATGGTAAGTTGGATGAAGCTAAGGCTGAAATTCAATTAGCTAAAATTTGGGACAAATTAACACTAAAAGAAAGGGTTGTTTTAAATTTCTTAGATGACCAATTTGGTAACACTCCCTTGATCAATTTATATTTATTAACCCCAAATGCAAACGTTGAAGAATACATCTATAAAATGACATATCCATACCAACCTGATTCGGAGGATGATTTGTTTGTAAGGAAAATTGCTAGTTGGGTGGGGTTTTATATGAGATAAAAATTAACTTTTGTTGATTTATAAATAATTTATTTTCAAGTTAGAAATCAAAACATTTACAAGTAAAACCTCTATTATATATTTAATTATTTCTCCATTTTACATTATCTGAGAATAAATTAAATTTACTAAAAACATAGTATTTAAATTGAACTTGAAAAAAGTGTTGTGTTTTTAAGAATTGATTCAATTATTTAAAAAGAAATGGTTATTTTAGTCATTTTTAGAGTCAAAATAAAAAAACACTTAGTAATAATTTAAAGAATAATGCAAATCGTTGATAATATTAATCCAGACATATTAGAAGATTACCTCAACGAAACGCATAAAATTGCTTTTATTGAGTTGCTTAAGGACCGTACCACAGGAAAAAATATTTTTTGGGGGACTAAATCCTATTTTGTTAACTATGGAGAGGGATTCTCGGAGTTTGACGAAATTACAATTGAGAAGATTACGGGAAAGTTTGGACGTGTAATTCAACCAAG
>CALPVI020000072.1 GCA_943326975.2 Actinomyces viscosus
AGAATATGAGCAAGTAGAGTACTTGTAGTTGTTTTCCCATGTGTTCCCGCAACTCCTAAACCTTTTGAATTTGCAGTAATAATACCTAAAACCTGAGAGCGCTTATATATAGGAAATTGATTATCAATAAAATAATTAAGTTCACCATGACTTTTAGGAATAGCAGGAGTATATATGACTAATGTTGTATGTTTATCTCTGTATACTTCTTGGATATTAGTTCCAAAATCTTCAAAGTGAATATCAATACCTTCTTCTATCAAGGCAGTCGTTAAAGCTGTAGGGGTTTTATCATATCCTCCAACCTTCCAACCGAGTGATTTAAAATATCTTGCCAAAGCAGACATACCAATCCCACCAACACCTACAAAATATGCACGTTTATAAGTTGAAAGTTGTATGTTTTTTAAATCCATCCTTTTTAAATTTTGGATTTTGAGTTTTGAGTTTTGGATTTTGAACACCTGTATTCAAAATTCAAAATTCATCGTTCAAAATTAATTATTTCACTATTTTCTCGATTTCATCAACAATCGTCGAAGTTGCATTTGGCTTACCCAATTTACTAATTGCAACTTTCAACTCCTCTTGTTGATTTTCATTATCTAATAAATCAATAACTGTTGGTATTAATTTAGATTTTGATTCACTATCCTTTACTAACAAAGCTGCATTCTTTGAAACCAAAGCCATTGCATTTTTAGTTTGATGATCTTCAGCCACATTTGGAGATGGAACTAAAATAGTTGGTTTTTGAATCAAACATAATTCTGATACTGAAATTGCTCCAGCTCTTGAAATCACAACATCTGCTAATGCATATGCTAAATCCATTCGATTTATGAATTTAAGCATATTAATACCATGCATGTCAATTTTGTCTATCTGTTCTTTCAAGGAATCATAATAATATGAACCGCATTGCCACAAAAGCTGGATATTTTGATTTTGCAATTCAGAAATAAATGGAATTACACTTTCATTTAGCGTACGAGCCCCTAAACTACCACCTATAATCAAAATTGTTTTCTTTGAACTATCTAAATTATAGAATTGAAAAGCTTCATCTCTTTTACCATCAATTTGGACCATTTCAAATCGCACAGGATTTCCAGTTTCGATGATTTTATCTTTTGGGAAAAATTTATCTAAACCTTCGTAAGCCGTACAAATTTTAGTCACTTTCTTTGATAAAATCTTATTCGTCTTACCAGGAAATGAATTTTGCTCTTGAACAAGTGTTGGGATATTTAAATAAGTCGCAGCTTGTAAGGTTGGACCAGAAGCAAAACCACCAACGCCGATTACTACTTGCGGTTTAAATTCTTTTAAAATTGATCTTGCATTCATTAGGCTTTTCACGATTTTAAAAGGTAGTGAAAAATTTGAAAATGTAAATTTTCTTTGAAAACCAACAATATCTAAACCGACAATTTTATAACCTACAGCAGGAACTTTTTCCATTTCCATTTTTCCATTTGCGCCTACAAATAGAATTTCAACCGATGGATTTCTTTTTTTAATCTCATCTGCAATAGCAACAGCAGGAAAAATATGCCCTCCTGTTCCACCTCCAGAAATAACAACGCGTTCTATTTTCATTTTGTACTAAATTCATTTGATACACCTGATGGTTTCTGATTTGCTTCAAAATCTTTACTTTGTTTGTAAGCAATACTTTGCACAATCCCAATTGCAACGCATGTCATTATTAATGCAGAACCACCCATAGCTAACAAAGGCATATTTTGTCCTGTAACAGGAAAAACGCCTGTACAAACTAACATATTTACACTTGCTTGTATTAATAATAAAATACCTATTCCAACACAAGCATATAATTCAAATAAATTATTAGAGTTCAAACCTATTTTAATGATTCGAAATAATAAAATTAAATAGAGTAAAACCAACAAAGTTGCTGATATCGAACCAAACTCTTCTACAAAAGAAGAATAGTAAAAATCGGCATACGCTTCAGGCAAGTATTCTTTTAATTTACCATCTCCTACACCTTGCCCTGTAATACCTCCACTGTAAATTGCTAATTGAGCATTCAATGCTTGTGCATTTGCCATCACATTCTCATCAGAATCATTCACACGATTCAAAATACGATTTTCCCAAGTATCGTAACGAGGAAGTAAATTAAGTGCAGGGACCGATTTATGTATAACGATTACTAAGCCCAAAGCTACAACTACAAGACTTAGTACAATAAATATTTTACCAAATGGTACTCTTCCGATAAAAAGTAATAACAAACAAATAAAAAACAAGATAGCGGCAGTCGAAAAATTATCCTTTACAATTAACCCACAAATAACACCAATAGGAATCATAATCGGCCAAAAACCTTGTTTCCAATCATTAAAAAACTCTTTTTTCTTTACTAATAACCTTGACACATAAACAATCAAGGCCAACTTAGCAAAATCAGAAGATTGAAAAGTTAAACCTACAAATGGAATACGTATCCATCTTCCTGCATCATTCACTTTGGTTCCAAAAAAGAACGTAAATAAAAGCAATGCAATACCGAGATAAAACCCAAATTTTGATAGTCTTGAAATATATTTCGAATCCTTTTTATGAATCCAATACATAGCAACAAAACCAATTAACACATAAGTGAAATGTTTAAACAAATATTTAAATGGAGTTCCTCCTTCTATTTTAACAAGAATGGGCACAAAACTATATACACTTACCAAAGAAAAGGCAAGCATAATAAGCGTAATTATCCAAATTACCCGATCTCCTTTTAAATATTTTAAATATTCTCTCACTTATTTTTTTTGATTCAATTTTAAAAAATCATCAAAGTATTCTTTTTTATCTGACCAATCTATATCAGTTGATGTAAAAAGTAATACTGTATTTTTTTGTTTGATTGCTTGAATCAATGACAAAGTATGATCTACACTATTTGTTCCAGCAGAATTTTTAAGTTTGAATTTTGGATCTAATTCCATAATAAACTTTGCACTATCATAAGCAAAAACACCATACAGATTCGAATCCAAAGTTGAATCTTCTTCCAACACTTGAATAATATCTTTTGAATTCCCTACCCAAATAACTGGAAATGGAAACGCATGAATCGTATTTGCTAAAATGTGAAGATCTGGTTTATACCATGAAAAAACATCCATTTCCCATAACTTACCATGCGGACGAATAGAAGTTTTTTCAGCGTTAAGTAAACCTTCACGTCTTGCATCAAGCAACTGCTCTTCTTTAGAACGTGTAATTATCTTTTTATCTTCCACAACAAAAATTATAAACTTCTTACAGCAGCTTTAAACTGATTCCCTCTTTCTTCGTAGTTTTCAAATAAATCAAAACTTGCACAAGCTGGAGAAAGTAAAACTGTTTCATCTTTTTTAGCTAATCTATATCCATAAGCAACGGCTTCCATTGCAGATTTTGCTTCAACGATAGTATCAACAACACCTGTAAATGCTTCAATAATCTTATGATTATCAACACCTAAACAGATAATTGCTTTTACTTTTTCTTTTACTAAAGCCATTAATTCGTTGTAATCATTTCCTTTATCAACTCCTCCAACAACCCATACAGTTGGTTTTGTCATACTTTCTAAAGCAAACCAAGTTGAATTAATGTTTGTCGCCTTTGAATCATTGATAAATTCAATTCCATGAACTTTTGCTACAAATTCTAAACGGTGTTCAACGTTTACAAAATCTGACAAACTTTCACGCACAGTTTCATTTCTAATTTCAAGTATTCTTGCTGAAATACCAGATGCCATTGAGTTTTGGGCATTGTGCTTACCCTTCAAAGCTAATTCGTGGATTGACATAATAAATTGTTTATTGTTTATGTTTATTGTTATTTGTTCTGCTGTTGTATATGCACCTTGTTCCAACTCGTTCACTGATGAAAACGGTGCCTTTTTTGCTTTAATTTCTCTTTTCGATAATTCAGCTTGAATGATTGGGTCATCATTATTAAATATGAACCAATCATTTTCAGTTTGATTTTGAATAATTCTAAATTTAGAATCAACATAATTCTGCATTTCGTAATTATATCGATCTAAATGATCTGGAGTAATGTTCATTAAAACAGCTATATCTGCTTTAAATTCATACATATCATCTAATTGAAATGAACTCAATTCTAATACATAAATATCAAAATCATCATTTGCAATTTGTTTTGCATAACTTTTTCCAACATTACCTGCTAAGCCTACGTTCAATCCTGCTTTTTTCAAAATATGGTAAGTCAACATTGTTGTTGTAGTCTTACCATTACTTCCAGTAATACAGATAGTTTTAGCGTTTGAGTAATATCCTCCAAATTCAATTTCTGAGATGATTTTAACCCCTTTTTCGTTCAACTTTTTAATGATAGGAGCTTTATCAGGTATTCCAGGAGACTTTATTATTAAATCAGATGACAAAATGATATCTTCCGAATGTTTCCCTTCTTCCCAATTGAATCCGTTTTCTGTTAATTCATTTTTGAATTCCTCTTTAATAGAACCAAAATCAGAAACAAAAACTTCCCAACCTTGTTTTTTTGCAAGAATTGCAGCACCAACGCCACTTTCGCCAGCACCAAGAATTGATATTTTTTTGTTTTGTGTCATTATTTTTTTCTTATCGTCAGACTTCGGTACGATTCTCCTCTCGTCGAATCACTCAGTCTGACTGTCTTGTTTTAATTATTCTCTTTATCGTCGAATCACCAATCTGACTTCAATTTTATCTTAATTTCAATGTTACGATTGTCATTACTGCTAAAAGAACAGCTACAATCCAAAAGCGTGAAACTATTTTAGCTTCATGTAGCCCTTTCTTTTGATAATGATGATGTAAAGGAGCCATTAAGAAAATTCTTCTTCCTTCTCCAAATCGTTTCTTTGTTAATTTGAAATAACCTACCTGCATTATCACTGATAAATTTTCGATTAAGAAAATACCACATAACACCGGTATTAATAATTCTTTTCGAATCGAAATAGCAAATACAGCAATAATACCTCCTAAAGCCAAACTTCCTGTATCGCCCATAAAAACTTGCGCAGGATATGAATTGTACCATAAAAACCCTACACATGCTCCAACAAATGCAGCAATAAATATTACCATTTCTTCTGCTAAAGGAATGTACATGACATTTAAATAATCCGCAAAATGAACGTTAGAACTTACATAAGCTAAAACAGCCAATGCAATCCCAACAATTGCTGATGTACCAGTAGCTAATCCGTCTAAACCATCAGTCATGTTTGCACCATTTGAAACTGCAATTACAATGAAAATCACTACAGGAATGAATAATAACCAACCGTAAGATTTATGATTATCACTAATTAACCAGTTGTAATTAAACTCATTACCTTTTACAAATGGAATAGTAGTTGTCATATCATCCGTTTTGATCCATTTGTAGTTTTTCTCATCATCTAAATCAGAATGCTCATGTGTAACTAATTGCTCATCAGCATTTAAAACATAAGATTGAGGAACTCTTTTGTGAACTTGAACATCTTTACTGAAATACAATATTGAGCCAACAATCACACCTACTCCAATTTGACCAATTACCTTAAATTTTCCTTTTAATCCCTCTTTGTTTTTCTTGAATACTTTAATGTAATCATCTAAAAACCCAATTAAACCTAACCATATAGTAGAGATCAACATCGTGATTACATAAACATTATCCAATTTTGCAAACAGAAGAGTTGGAATCAAAATTGCACTCAAAATAATCAGACCACCCATTGTTGGCGTTCCTTGTTTTTCAATCTGACCCGCAAGTCCTAAATCACGAACTGTTTCTCCAATTTGCTGTCTTCTCAATGCATCAATAATTCTTTTTCCAAAGAAGATTGAAACAATCAATGAAGTAATCAACGCCATTGCTGCTCTAAATGAAATATAATGGAACAAACCTGCCCCAGGAAAATTCATTGAATCAAGGTAATCGAATAAATAGTACAACATTATTTTTCCAACTTATTAAATAGATTAGTAACTGTTTCCATATCATCAAAGTGATGTTTCACCCCTTTTATTTCTTGGTATTTTTCATGGCCCTTGCCAGCGATTAATATAATATCTCCTTTTTCAGCCATTGAAACAGCTGTTTTAATAGCTTGTTCTCTGTCCTCAATCGATAATGTTTTTTTAAAGTGATGCGCTTCAACCCCTGACATCATTTCTTCAATAATTATTTTTGGCTCTTCTGAACGAGGATTATCTGAAGTAATAATTACTTTATCACTCATTTCACAAGCAATTGCAGCCATTTTTGGACGTTTTGCTGTATCTCTATCTCCACCACAACCTACAACTGTATAAACAGTTTCATTTTTAGTTCGGATATTATCTATCGTCTTCAATACATTTTCAAGTGCATCTGGAGTGTGTGCATAATCAACTATTGCAGTAATTCCTTTTTCACTTGTTACATATTGAAATCTTCCCTCAACAGATTCAAGGCTACTCAAGATTGTTAATACCTCTAACTTATCTTCACCTAATAATTCACTTACAGCGAATACAGAAACTAAATTGTAAGCATTAAAATCGCCTATTAATCGAGACCAAACTTCTGTTCCGCAAAGATTTAAGACCAATCCTGAAAATTGATTTTCTAGGACTTTTACTTTAAAATCAGCTGGTGTTTTTAATGCAAAAGTGTATTTTGTTGCTTTTGTATTTTGTAACATTACCATTCCGTTCTTGTCATCTGCATTCACTAATGCAAAAGCATCATTGGGTAATCCATCAAAAAATGATTTTTTAACTCGAATGTATTCTTGAAATGTTTTGTGATAATCTAAATGATCATGTGTAATATTTGTAAATACTCCTCCTACAAATTGTAATCCTGTAATTCTATGTTGATGAACAGCGTGCGAACTAACTTCCATAAAGCAATGCGTGCATCCTTCTGCAACCATTTTGCTCAACAATTCATTTAAAGCAACTGGATTTGGTGTAGTATGAGTTGAAGGTATTTCTTGATTTCCAATTTTATTTACTACAGTAGAAAGCAAACCACATTTATGACCTAATTTACTGAATAGATTATGTAATAAAGTTGTTGTTGTCGTTTTTCCATTTGTTCCAGTAACACCTACCAACTTCAATTTTGATGATGGATTTTCATAAAAATTTGTTGCCAACAAAGCTAGAGCAATTGAAGTATCTTTCACTAATACAACTGTAACAGCTTCAGGTACTTTTACCTCTTTTTCAACAACAATAATTTTACATCCTTTTTCAATAACTGAAGAAATGAAATCATGACCATCTACACTTGTTCCCTTTACAGCAACAAATAATGTAGAAGCATCTGCTTTTCGAGAATCAAAAACAATAGAATGAATATTTACCTCTGAATTTCCTTTCAAAGACAATATATCCAAGCCTATCAATAAATCAGTTAAATTCTTCATTTATTCTAAAGTTAATTCTATCAATCCACCATGAAAAGAAGGTGTTCCCGGAGGAGATGATTGTTTGACAACCGAACCGTATCCTTTCAATGAAACATACATTCCAATATTCTCGATTAAATAAACCGCATCTTTTGCGCTTAATCCAACCACATTTGGAACAACTCCTTTTAAAACATTACGTTTTTTAAATTCAATCTTCTTCCCATCCGAATGCGTATTAATCCATTCATCGTAAACCGAACTCCTAAATGGGATATTCAATCTTCTCATGATATTCACTAAATCATGTCTATTTCCATCTTTAGAAACAGGTGCATCATAAACTTTCTTTTTCTCTTCGTTAATCGCTTGATGATA
>CALPVI020000073.1 GCA_943326975.2 Actinomyces viscosus
CATTATGCGATGGACAAAATCATGCCTGAATTTTCAAAATCGTATTTGAAAAATTTGATCAAAGAAACACATGCAACAATTAGCAATGAAGCGTTTAATGTTATTTTCGATCAATCAAATATCAAACGAAAAGTAAAAGATGCAAACGTTGATATGATTGTCGCTTCTGCAAATAATTTCTACGGAAAAGGTGTAACGCAAAAATCAGTTGAAGCATTTTACACGAAAAAAATCGATGTAAATGACCCAACTCCAATTGAGTACGGTTTAAATTCAACATTAATACTTAAAAACGGGAAATTAGTAGAAGATATTTGGAAATCAGGAGGGCGTTACGGAAAAGCAATCGATCAAATTATTTTTTGGTTGAAAAAAGCAGTAACTGTTGCTGAAAATCCACAACAAGCAAATGCGTTAAAAAAATTAATTGAATTCTACCAAACTGGAAATTTAAAAACGTGGGACGAATACAATATTTTATGGGCTTCATCTACAAAAGGTGATATCGATTGGATCAATGGTTTTATTGAAACATACGGCGATGCTTTAGGCAAAAGAGCCGATTATGAAAGTATCGTTGAAATCACAGATTTTGAAGCTTCTAAACACATGAAAGTAGTTGCTCAAAATGCTCAATGGTTTGAAGATCATTCTACTATTTTACCAGAACACAAAAAGAAAAATGTGAAAGGTGTAAGTTATAAAGTGGTTCAAGTTGCAAGTGAATCAGGTGACGCTTCTCCAGCTACTCCGATTGGAGTTAACCTACCAAATAATAACTGGATTAGAGAAAAACATGGATCAAAATCTGTTAGTTTAGGTAATGTTATTGCAGCCTACGAAAAAGCGGGAGGAAAAGGTGTTACACAAGAGTTTGCTCATGACCAAGAAGAAATTGATCGAGCAGTTAAATACGGTGCTTTAGCTGCAAAATTACACACAGCTTTACATGAAGTAATCGGACATGCTTCAGGTCAAATCAATAAAGGCGTTGGTCAACCATCTGAAACTTTAAAAAACTATGCAAGTACGTTGGAAGAAGCACGTGCTGATTTAGTTGGATTGTACTATGTAATGGATCAAAAAATGATTGATATTGGTTTAGTTCCAAATCAAGATGTAGCAAAAGCTGAATACGATGGTTACATTAGAAATGGATTATTATCACAATTACAACGTTTAGATTTAGGTAAACAAGTTGAAGAAGAACACATGCAAAACCGTCAAATGGTTGCAAAATGGGTTTTTGAAAAAGGTAAAAAAGATAATGTAATAGTAAAAGTGGTTAAAAACGGTAAAACATACTATGACATCAAAGATTACCAAAAATTAAGAGTTCTTTTTGGAGAATTATTAAGAGAAATTCAACGTATTACTTCTGAAGGTGACTATGCAGCTGGTAAATTATTAGTAGA
Source organism: Actinomyces viscosus (assembly GCA_943326975.2). Lineage (GTDB taxonomy): Bacteria > Bacteroidota > Bacteroidia > Flavobacteriales_D > Crocinitomicaceae > CAIUKX01. Next base: position 1,416 of record CALPVI020000073.1, read on the forward strand.
AACTTATGGAGTAAAAGTAGATTTAGCGATACACAAAGAAGTGCTAAAAAGAGTGAAACCGTTGAATTTAGCTCCATATAATGGATTTGTTCACCCTGTATATGTTCCATTAATCAATAACAAAGGTGAAATTATAGATATTAGACTTGAGAACAAACAAAACTTTATTGAGCAAATGCTTTATTATGGTAAAGAATACGGATTCTTGAAGTAAGAATTATAACATTTGAAAGCGAGGGTGTCCGTAAAAGGACGCCCTTTGTTTTTTATTAAACCATATAAGGGATTATTAGGACATATAAGTTTTAAATGATTTTAATTAAAAATATTTAAATCAAGTGTTTGAGTCAACTTATATGACCTTATATTTCTTATATGGTTTAAATATAAACTGTAAAATATCTTTTTGGACAGATCCTTTTTTATGAATTCTAATTTTTTTTAATTATCTTGACTTAAGATTTAGTTTAAAATGAAAACGAAAAAAGAAATTGTAGAAAATTGGCTACCACGTTACACAGGCGAAGCGTTGGAAAATTTTGGAGAATACATTCTTCTTTGTAATTTTCATAACTACATCGAAAAATTTGCAGAAATGCATAATGTTCCGATAATTGGAAAAGACAAACCAATGCAATGTGCTACTGCAAATAAAATTACAATTATCAATTTTGGTATGGGAAGTGCTACTGCAGCAACTTGTATGGATTTACTTTCAGCAATCAAACCAAAAGGAGTTTTATTTTTAGGTAAATGTGGAGGATTAAAATCTAAAAATAAAGTCGGTGATTTAATTCTTCCTATTGCTGCTATACGTGGGGAAGGAACAAGTAATGATTATTATCCACCAGAAGTTCCTGCTCTTCCCTCTTTTGCACTTCAAAAAGCAATTTCAACAACAATTAGAGATTTTAAATCTGATTATTGGACAGGAACGTGCTATACAACGAACAGAAGAGTTTGGGAGCACGATGAACAATTCAAAGAATATTTAAACAAAATTCGTGCGCAAGCAATTGACATGGAAACTGCTACAATATTTACAGTAGGTTTTGCTAATAGTATTCCAACTGGAGCCCTATTATTAGTTTCCGACTCGCCAATGACACCTCAGGGAGTAAAAACTGCTGAAAGTGATTCACAAGCAACTTTAAGTTTTTTAGATAAACACTTAGCTATTGGAATTGAATCACTGAAACAATTAATCAATAATGGAGATACTGTAAGGCATTTAAAGTTTTGATTAAAATCTTTCTTAATTGATTTATAGAATATGATTGAAACAAAAAAACCAGAAGTTTATTTCTGGTTTTTTTGTGTAATTATTTTAAATTCTGATTATTGAACAACAAAAGTTACTCTTCTTCCTTTTGCTAATTTCAACTCTTCATCATCTGTTTCGTTGATATCTGGATTTGGAACTGAAGAACCTTTAGGAGTTAAAATAATTGAACTTTCAGGAACACCTTTCGATTTCAAATAGTTAAGAACAGACGAAATACGTTTATTATCCATTTCTGATAAGAAAGGTTTTTCTTTCCCTACTTTATCTTCCAATTCGTTACTATGTCCTTGAACTTCAATTTTCATCTCAGGATTTGCTTTTAATTGTTCAGCAATTAAATTCAACACCTCTTCACCCATTGGAGTTAATTTATATTTACCAAAAGCAAAATAAATTTGTTCAGCCTCCACTTTTTGTTTTGGAGTCATTTTATCATTTATCGTGATTGATTTTTGGTAAATCATAGTTGAATATTCATCATCTTTTTTTGAACCTGAAGCACAATTGCACGTTTGTTCTTCCGTAATCAAAGAAACCGCAACATCATCCACAAAATAATAGGCACCGATTACAGGTGTTACTTTCATTTCAGTTTTCTTGTTCTTTTCATTTACTGTTTCTTCGTTTGAAGAAAAATTACCAATTGTGATGAATTTTTCACCTCCTTGTGCTACAAATACAGCGCAAATTTGTTCCCAATTATACGTTGCATTTAAAACTTTATTTTCAGCATGTAAAACAGAAGCTTTTTCAATGATGCTAGCCTTTGAATCAGTACCAAATGGTTTCGCTGATAAAACAGCTCCAACTTGGTTGCATGCATATTTTGAGGCTTCAGAAAGTGAAACATTAAATGTCACACAATATTTCAACCCTTTTTTTAAAGGAGTTGATAATTTTGCCATGATATAAGATCTTGAAATTTTGTCACCATATGAAAAAGCTACTATACCAGCATAATTAGCTCCTTCCTTAGCTTGCTCTTTACCAAATGAATTTTCAGGAACGCTTATTTCGGCTGGCCCTGTTGGTGAAAACAAATCTGCTCTTACACCTGTTGGAGATGCCCAACCACTCGCCATTTCTATTGAACCTAATTTTTTAACTTTCCCAGCTGTTTGCTCAAAACTTCCATTTTCAACAAAGTTTTCAGCTGTTTGTGCCAAAGCTAAATTTGAAAGAATCATTGCAGGTAAAAAAGCCAATGCAATGCTTAATTTTTTAAAATTGTATTTCATAGTCTTTAACAGTTTTAATAAACGTTTTCACTTTTTCAGGATCAATATCTGGATAAACTCCATGACCTAAATTTACAATGTGACGCTTACTTTTAAATGAATTCAACATGTTTTTAGTCAACCTTTCTACCTCAGAATGAGAAGAGTACAATGCACAAGGATCTAAATTTCCTTGTAATGTTCTTGTTTCACCTATATCCTCTCGAATTTGAACTAAATCCATATTCCAATCTAACCCAATTGTGTTACAATCCAATTTTGTAATTGCATTCACAGAAGTAATAGCTCCTTTTGAAAACAATGTAATCGGAACTTCATTTACTGCTTGTACAATCTTATCTAAATAGCGTAAACCAAATTCAGCGTATTGTTCAGTACCTAATATACCCGCCCAAGAATCAAACACTTGCAACATATGAGCGCCTGCTTTTACTTGTGCTTTTAAGTATTTAATCGTCACATCTGTGATACGAGATAACAACTCGTGTGCCAAAGTTGGATTCGTGTACAATAGTTTTCTTGATTCAGAAAACGTTTTAGAACCTTTTCCCTCTACCATGTAACAAAAAATCGTCCAAGGTGCACCCGCAAAACCGATCAAGGGTACTCTTCCGTTTAATTCTTTATTTGTTACTCGTATAGCTTCTAATACATATCCTAGACGATCTTCAACATCGAAGTCTGTTTCAGCATATTTTAAACCTTCCTCTGAACGTATCGTCTTCTCAAACCATGGACCTTTTTGCTCCAACATTTGATATTCTAAACCCATAGCTTCAGGTACTACCAAAATATCTGAAAATATAATTGCAGCATCAACACCTAATAAATCAACAGGCTGAATCGTAACTTCAGCTGCTCTTTCAGGAGTTTCTACCAATTCTTTAAATCCTGATAAAGAATTTCTAACTGCTCTGTATTCCGGTAATATACGTCCTGCTTGACGCATCAACCAAACTGGGTAACGCTCAATTGCCTCACCTTTGGCTGCTCTTAATAAAAGGTCATTCTGTAATTTCATCGTAAACAAAGATAATTAATAATTGATAATTGACAATTGATTAAATGTTATTTGAAAAGCATCTAAACTCACCAATTAACAACCTGTTTACCATTTAATTGCAAATACTGGTTGGTCTTGCTGAAATGTTTACAACCAAAAAAACCTCGATACGCTGATAACGGTGAAGGATGAACCGACGTTAGAATACAATTCTTTTTTGAATCAACACATTTTGCCTTTTCAATTGCTTTACTTCCCCATAATAAATAGACAACACCCGTTTTTCGAGCATTTAATTGTTCAATAACAGCATCTGTGAATTGTTCCCATCCTTTATTAGAATGACTTCCAGCCTCACCTTCTCGAACTGTCAAAACACTATTCAATAATAAAACTCCTTGTTTTGCCCAATGTTCTAAACTTCCTATTAAAGGAAATGGTTGATCCAAATCACTTTCAATTTCTTTGAAAATATTATTCAAACTTTTAGGAAAAGGTCGAACATAATCTGAAACAGAAAAACATAATCCATGCGCATGCCCCCTAGTTGGATAAGGATCTTGACCTATAATTACGACTTTCACCTCATCAAATAAACACTCGTTAAAAGCTCTAAATAATTGTTCTTGTTTTGGGAAAACCGAATTTGGATGCTGTTCATATTCTTTTGATACAAAATCAATTAAAGATTTAAAATAGGGCTTATCAAATTCACCTCCAATAACTTCTAGCCAACTTTCATCTATGTGCAATTCCATATTGTAAAAATACATTATTTCAATATATTAGCGATTAAGCTCTGTTTTTCAATTTCAATTTTGAGATTCTCTTATATTTGCAGTAAGATATTTATAAAATGAAATTAATTTATATTCCAATTGTTTTAGGCTTATTCATTTCAAGTTGTTCTTCTAATAATGAGGAAGATACAAAAGATGTATTTGACCAACCAATTATTGATAAAAACTTGCCATTGGATGAATTAGCTAAGCGACATGTAGAAGCTGATCTGAAGATTCCTGCGACAGAAAAATATGGGCTAAAAATTTATCAAGAAGACCTAGATGGTGATGATAAAAAAGATGCTATTATAACCGTAAATCGATTAGAATATGCCTATTCAACAGCTGAAGCATCTGGTAAGGCAGCAAAAATGGCAGAATTAGACTTCTTCGGTAATTACAATTTTATTTTTTATTATGATGGAAGTTTAAATAAAATATCGCCTGCGATTCCATTTATTTCTTGTCCTCAAAATGAATTAAAGGTAAAATTTATTCATTTACTTTCTGATGCGCATAAAGACATCGTAATCGATTATAGAATAAAAAATGCATCTTACAAAGATTTTATTACAGTAAGAAACCATACTCCGAATGTGATTTTTGAATGGAATGAATTTGAAAATTTAGGAAAAGAAAATGCGAAAGCAAATTACTTTGAAATTGTTCAAAAAAATGTAGGGCTACCAAGAGATATCATTTTGTATGAAGGTGTGCTAGAGAATAACGATTTAAATATAAAAGACATCTATAATTTCACTCCTAAAATAAAGAAAAAGAACAAGTTATACACTTGGTTTTACAATCCTGAAATGGGTAAATATGCTACGTTAGATGCTAAAAAGTAGATTACTATTTTGACCATCCTGATTAAAATACGGAAAAAGTTATAAGTGATTTTAAGGACTTTTGTCTTTTAGCCCTTAAGTCTTGCATCTTGTAGTCTTTAATCTTTTAGTATTATAGTCTTTTAATCATAAAGTCTAAAACAAAAAAAAGAAGTTGCCCTTTGGAACAACTTCTTTCGAATTATTTGTTTTAATTCTTATAATGTTTTCAAGAAAGAAGTAACATTGTCTTCAATTCTCTGAGCAATATTTGTTGTATCTGCTTTTTCAAATTGTAAACCTGTAATTTTCTCATACAATTCTATATATCTTTCTGTTACAGTATTTACAAATTCGTCAGGCATCACTGGCATAGTTTGTCCCTCTAAACCTTGGAAATTGTTTTCAATTAACCATTGACGAACAAATTCTTTCGATAATTGTTTTTGCTCTTCTCCTTTTGCTTGTCTTTCAGCATATCCCTCCGCATAAAAATAACGAGAAGAATCAGGCGTATGAATTTCATCAATCAAAATAACTTCTCCGTTTCTAATACCGAATTCGTATTTCGTATCTACCAAAATCAATCCCATTTTTGCAGCAATTTCAGTTCCGCGTTGAAACAAAGCTCTCGTATACTCTTCCATTTTTACATAAATATGTTCAGGAACAATATTTTGAGACAATATTTCTTCTCTTGAAGCATCTATATCGTGACCTTCTTCAGCTTTAATTGCTGGGGTAATAATTGGAGTTGGGAACTTATCATTCTCTTTCAATCCTTCAGGCATAGTTACACCACATAATTCTCTCACTCCTGCTTGATATTGTCTAGCAGAATGACCTGCTAAATATCCACGAATAACCATTTCAACCCTAACAGGTTCACATGCATAACCAACGGCTACTGCAGGATCAGGAGTTCCAATTAACCAATTTGGTACAATATCTTTCGTTGCATCTAAAAACATTGTTGCAACTTGATTCAAAACTTGACCTTTGTGAGGAATACCTTTAGGTAAAATATGGTCAAACGCAGAAATACGATCTGATGCTACCATAACAAGTAGCTCATTCTCTAATGTATATACATCACGATCTTTTCCATGATATACTGCCTTTTGACCTGGAAAGTTAAATTCTGTTGCTGTAATTGAATTACTCATTTTTATATTCGTTGTGTGAGTTTACTCACGTTTTAATTTTATTTTTTGGCGAAATTACAAAA
>CALPVI020000074.1 GCA_943326975.2 Actinomyces viscosus
AGTTCTATGTAAACCAAATCAAAAAGTATAATATCTAATATCTAGTATCTAAAATCTAGCATCTAGCATCTAATATCTAGTATCTAGTATCTAGTATCTAGCATCTAATATCTAATATCTAATAAAAGTTTGACTCAAAAATCGTATCTTTGCAACGGCGATTACTGAAAATAAAATAAAATGAAAATACTAATTACAGGAGGAGCAGGTTTTGTTCCGAGTTCTACAGCAGATAGATTACTTCAAGACCCTAATAATTTTGTAGTATTAGTAGATAATTTTTTAACAGGAAAATCATCAAATATTCCAAATCATCCAAATTGTAAGTTCATTAAATGTGATGTAAATAACTATCATGACATTTCTCCAATTATGTGTTCTTATCAGTTTGACTATGTTTTTCATTATGCTGCAGTAGTAGGTGTGAAAAGAACTTTAGAGAATCCTAAAATGGTTTTAGATGATATTCAAGGAATAAAGAATGTATTGGATTTATCAAAAAATACAGGAGTAAAAAGAGTTTTCTTTTCTTCTTCATCTGAAGTATACGGAGAACCAGTTCACTTACCACAAAATGAACATACAACTCCATTGAATTCAAGATTGCCTTATGCTGTAGTGAAAAATGTTGGAGAATCTTATTTTAAATCGTACCAACAAGAATTTGGGTTAGACTATACAATTTTCAGATTTTTCAACACATACGGACCAAAGCAAAGCACTGACTTTGTTATGTCTAAATTTATTCGCGCAGCATTAAAAGGAGATGACATTACTTTATATGGTGATGGATCTCAAACAAGAACTTTTTGTTACATTGATGACAATACAGAGGCATGTATCAATGCAATGAATAATGAAGAATTTGCGAATAAAATTTTCAATATAGGAAACGATTCAATCATTACAATCAAAGAATTAGCTGAAATTATAATTCGATTAACAAATTCATCGTCTCAAATTGTGTATTTACCTCCTTTAGAAGATGGAGATATGACGAGAAGACAGCCAGATATTACAAAAATGAAGTCACTCTTGAATAGAGAATTAAAACCTCTAGAAGAAGGAATTCAAAAAGTAATTGAAGCAATTGCAGAAGGAGTAGTTGAAGCATAATCTAAAATGAAAAAATCAATTATTGTTTTTATGCCTTATCCGTATGGAAAATCTCCATCGCAGCGTTTTAGGTTTGAACAATATTTAGATATCTTATCAGAAAGCAATTTTGAATATACATTAAAGCCGTTTTATTCAGATAAAACCTGGGATATACTTCATTGGGAAGGGCATACAATTTCAAAAGTATTACGTGTTTTTTACGCTTTTTTTATTCGATTTTTTCAGGTGTTTACATCGGTAAAATACGATTTAGTTTTTATTCACCGAGAAGTAGCACCAATAGGACCACCATTTTTAGAATGGTTATTGGTGAAATTGTTGAGAAAAAAAGTGATTTACGATTTTGATGATGCAATTTGGTTGCCTAATTACAGTGAAGCGAATACAAAATTTCAAAAACTGAAATACTACACGAAAGTAAATGGTATTATGAAATGGGCTTCAAAAATTAGTGCAGGTAATCAATATTTAGTTGATTATGCTAGCCAATTTAATTTAAATACAATAATAAATCCAACCACGATAGATACAGAAAATTATCATAACCCAGTTTTATTTCCAGTAGTAGAAAATTCAAAACCAATTATTGGTTGGACAGGTACGCACACTACCGCTAAATATTTAGAGTTTTTGGCTCCGATTTTAGAGAAATTGGCCAATGATTTTGATTTTGATTTTTGTGTAATCTCGAACGAAGAACCAAATTTTAAATTAGCAAACTTAAAATTTGTGAAATGGAAAAAAGAAACTGAAATTCAAGATTTATTAAGATTTACAGTTGGGGTGATGCCATTAACAGATGATCAATGGGCGAAAGGAAAATGTGGTTTTAAAGCTTTGCAATACATGTCTTTAGGTGTTCCTGCTATAGCCTCTCCAGTCGGGGTAAATAATGAGATTATCGATCATGGAAAGAATGGATTTTTGTGTACTACAGAGAATCAATGGTACGAAGCATTGTATTACTTATTAGATAATCCTGAAGAAACAAAAAAAATGCACGAAAATGCACGAAAGAAAATAATAGATAAATATTCAGTAGAATCCAATAAACAAAATTTTTTAGATTTATTTAACTTCTAAATTCATTACTCTAATATCTAATGTCTAAACTCTAATATCTTATTAAAATGAAAATTATCTTCGCAACAGCAAATCAAAACAAAGCAAACGAAATACAAAAGATAGTACCGCAAGAAATTCAAATTTTAAGCTTAAAAGACATTGGGTTTGAAGGAGAAATTCCTGAAACACAACCAACAATTGAAGGGAATGCAATTCAAAAAGCAAACTTTATAGTGGATAAATTTGCTCAAAACTGTTTTGCAGATGATACGGGCTTGGAAGTTGAAGCTTTAAATGGTGAACCTGGAGTATATTCAGCAAGATATGCAGGTGAGGAGAGAGATGATGAAAAAAATATTGATTTAGTATTAGAGAAATTAGCGAATCAAGAAAATAGAAAAGCAAGATTTAAAACTGTGATTGCATTAGTAATCGAAAATCAGTTACATACATTTGAAGGTATTATAGAAGGGGAAATCATTAAAGAAAGAAGAGGTACTCAAGGTTTTGGATATGATTCAGTCTTTGTACCGAATGGATTTCAAAAAACTTTCGCAGAATTAAGCATGCAAGAAAAAAATCAAATCAGTCACAGAGCAAGAGCCACCAAAAAAATGATTGAGTTTTTAAACCTCTATAAATAATAATTTTCTTCCCTCTTAGGAGAGGGATCGAGGGAGAGGAAAATTTTATTAGTAATATCCCACTTTTCAAATCAAAAACTTAAATTCAAAAAAAAAGCTGAGAGGAGTCGAAGTCCAAAATCCAACATTCAACATTCAAAATTAACTATGATGATAAGGTTCCCCTTTCAAAATAGTCATAGCGCGATAAACCTGTTCAAAGAAAATCATTCGAATCATTTGATGAGAAAATGTCATTTTAGAAAGCGAAATCTTCGAACTTGCAGCAGTGTATACTTCTTCAGAAAAGCCATATGCACCGCCTATAACGAATACTAAACTGTGACCACCTTGATTAAATTTTTGTTGAATAAATTGAGAAAATTCAACAGAAGAAAATTCCTTACCACGTTCATCAAGTAGAATTAATTGATCACCTGAACCAACTTTTGAAAGAATTTCTTTTCCTTCCAACTCTTTAATCTGATCGAAAGTTAATTTTTTAGTATTTTTTAAATCTGGAATTTCAACCCGTTCAACAGGAATATAATGTTTCAATCGTTTCAAGTACTCATTTTCCCCATCAATCAAGAAATCTTTCCCTGTTTTACCAATACAAACCAACTTAATCTTCATATTCCAAAAATAATAATAAAATTCTCAACCACCACCTCCAACTTATCCTTACCCTCAACCTTAATCTCAATCTCAATCTCAACTCCAACCTCTAACATCTAGCATCTAACATCTAGTATCTAGTATCTAGCATCCAGCATCTAACATCTAGCATCTAGCATCTATCGTCTAGCATCTAACATCTAACATCTAGCATCTAATGTCTTTCTCAAAACCATCAATTCTCAAAAAAAGTTGTTAATTTAAATTAAGGCATTATTTTTGTGAATACTTTTAGAAAAAATGAAATGAATCTTATTTATTCTTTATTAACTTCATTTATATTAACTATTAATTTAATAGGTGAAATTCCCTATTCAGATATTGAATCGGCATTTTCATCAAATGATGCTGTAGGTATTGTCGAATACGGAAAAGATAAGATTTTATTAAATGTTTTAGGAGTTGAAGGAGTATATAGTCAGTCCCAAGCTTCTTTGGTATTAAAGGATTTTTTCAATAAAAAACCGAGTACTTCTTTTAAATTTATTTTCAAAGGCAAAGAAACAGCAGATGGTTCTTTTGCTATTGGTACTTTTGTAAGTAAATCAGAAACTTTCAGAGTAACCATCAAATTCAAGAAAAATACAAACGACTATAAAATCGAGAGTTTGACGATTGAAAAGTCTTAGTACTTTCTAACAAAAATAAACTTAGCGATTTCAAAAATTAGGATTATGATTGATGAAATTATAGAATTAGCATTAAGAGAAGATATAGGAGATGGCGATCATTCATCTTTGTCATGTGTACCTGAAAATGCAAAAGGACATGCTAAGTTAATTGTCAAAGACGAGGGTGTCATTGCCGGAGTTGAGTTAGCTGTTAAAATATTTCATAAATACGATTCCAATTTAGAAGTTCAAGTTCATATTGTTGATGGAACAAGAGTAAAAGTTGGTGATATCGCATTGGAAGTTCGTGGAAGCTCTCGTTCGATTTTAGCTACTGAAAGGTTAGTGTTGAATTTTATGCAACGAATGAGTGGAATTGCTACTCAAACAAATAAAATTGTTTCCTTATTAGAAGGATGTTCTACAAAATTATTAGATACAAGAAAAACGACACCAGGTATCCGTTTCATGGAAAAATGGGCAGTTAGAATCGGTGGTGGTTTTAATCATAGATTTGCTTTGTATGACATGATAATGCTAAAAGATAATCACATAGATTATGCAGGAGGAGTTGTTCCAGCGATAGAAAGAGCCAATCGATATTTAAAAGACACGAATAAACAATTAAAAATTGAAGTAGAAGTTCGTGATGAAGAGGAATTGAATCAAGTTTTAGCAGTAGGAGGAGTAGATAGAATTATGTTAGATAATTTTACTCCAGATCAAATTCGAAAAGTATTACCATCAATTCCAAAAACTTTTGAAGTCGAAGCATCAGGTGGAATTACTTTAGAAACTATTAGGTCATATGCCGAAACTGGAGTGGATTTTATATCAGTAGGAGCATTAACTCACAGTTTCCAAAGTTTAGACATGAGCTTAAAAGCAACATTTGAATAAATTATTATGATTAAATTTTGTCATCTATACTATAAAGCCCAAGTATTAAAAATCTAATTTCTAAGGTCTAATATCTAGTTTCTAACATCTAGATTATATAATCAAGCAAAAAAAAGTAAACAATCTAACATTAATAACTACTGTTAACACTTCAAATTAAACCTTCCAATTTGTTTAATTTTGTCAAAAGTAATTTGAAATGAATTTTATTACACCAAAAGAATTACATGATGAATTAAAGAATTCGAATACTGTAATTTTAGATGTTAGAGAGGCATATGAACGTGCTATTTGTTCTATTGATTCATTATTTATTCCGATGGGTGAAGTAATTGATCGACAAAAAGAAATCCCTTTAGATAAAAAAGTAGTTGTTTTATGTAAATCTGGAAAAAGAGCTGAAGGAGTAGTTTATTTATTAGAATCAGAATATGGTTTTTCCAACTTGTTTATATTAAAAGGTGGTATTACAGATTGGATAACAGAAATAGATAATAATTTAGAAATTTATTAAAAATTAAAAGTAATGGTAGAATTATTTGAACATCTAATTCACTTAGATTTCCCTTGGATTGTCAAAGAATATCAAAGTGCTATATATATAGTATTGTTTTTGGTTATTTTTATTGAAACAGGATTAGTAGTTATGCCTTTCTTACCTGGCGATTCATTATTGTTTACAGCAGGTTTGTTTGCTGCCCCTAGTTTAAGTGGAGAACCAGGAGATTTGAATATTATGTTATTATTGTCATTATTAGTAGTGGCTGCTATATTAGGTGATAATGTGAATTATTGGATTGGTAGAAAGTTGGGTTTAGGTGTTTTTAATTGGAAAATTAAAGGACGTCAACTAGTAAAAAAACAATATTTAGACAAAACAGAATTGTTTTTCGAAAAAAACGGAACAAAGGCAATCATCATGGCTCGTTTTGTTCCTCTAGTAAGAACATTTACTCCTTTTGCCGCAGGTGTGGGTAAAATGAATTATAGAAGATTCTTTTTGTTCGATGTATTAGGAGGTTTTTTATGGATTTTTAGTTTAACATTAGCAGGTTATTTTTTAGGTAATATTACTTGGATAAAAGACAATATTGAAAAAGTGTGCTTGGGTATCATTTTCGTATCTATTTTACCAATGTTAATTGGTTTGGTTAAAGCTAAATTAGCAGGAAAAAATGCTTAAATTCGGATTAGTAGGTAAAACCTTAAAACATTCATTTTCAAAATCCTTTTTTGAATCTCTTTTTGAATCAGAAAAGATAGATGCATCCTATGAAAATTTTGAATTAGAAGAAATTACAGCAATAGAATCAGTTTTTCAGAATAAAAATTTGAAAGGATTGAATGTTACAATACCATATAAACAAGAAATTATTCCTTTTTTAGATGAGGTTTCAGAAGAAGTCAAACAAATAGGTGCGGTTAATGTTGTTCAATTTCATTCAGGAAAAAGAATCGGACACAATACAGATGCTTTTGGTTTTCATCAAATGATCAAGCCTTTTTTGACAAATAAACACGAAAGAGCTCTTATCATAGGAACAGGTGGTGCTTCTAAAGCAGTTTCGCATGTTTTTAAAAGTTTAGGAGTAGACGTAATATATATAAGTAGAAATCCGATAGGTGAAAAGCAATTTTCTTATGAGGAGATGAATCAATATATGTTAAACGCTTGTAAAGTAATTGTAAACGCAACTCCAGTCGGAACATTTCCAAATGTTGAAGATGAAATTGAATTTCCTTATGAACATCTAACCGAAGATCACTTAGTAATTGACTTAATTTATAATCCTTCCGAAACTGTTTTTTTAAGAAAGTCTAAAATGGAAGGTGCTACTATTTTAAATGGTGAGTCTATGTTGAAGCATCAAGCATTAAAAGCTTGGGAGATTTGGAATAAACCTTCAAATTAAAATATGGGAACGAAAGATTTGCATATTGCCTATTTTCAAACTGTAGATAATAACAAAGATATAGCAAAAACCATCGTTGCATTTTCTAATACAAGCGGTGGAGTTCTTTATATAGGTAAAAATTCAAATGGTAAAGTAATAGGAGTCTTTCCAACTTTAGAGTTAGAACGCCTTTCAAACATATTAAGTTTACATACCATAGGTGCTTTGAATTTCAAGATTAATCAATTAGAAGAAAAAAGTAAATTATTTATTGAATTAATTATTTCTGAGAGTGAAGAGAAAGGTGTTAAATTTGTAGATGTAGGTTCAAAAGAAAAAAGTACTTACATCTTTGATGGAGAAAAATCAATACTAGCTCCCCATTTACAAGTTTTAGCTTGGAAATTTCAATCAATAAATTCAATAATACCGGAAAGAATAGCAAAAGATGAGAATGATTTATTAAAATTAATTAAAGAGAATCCAGGAATAACTATTACCCAAGCCCAAAAAAAATCAAATCTAACAATTGCGCAGTTTGAATATAATGTTGTTAGATTGATAAATTGGAAACTAGTATGTGTAAAAACATCAAATAATGGAACTTTTTTAGAAGTATTATAGATAAGATGCTTATTTCTTTCCTAAAAAATCATAAAATACAAGGTAATTAAAAATAATTCTCCTATCTTTAGGAAAAATTGATACAATAGCAAGATGGGTAGACCAGCAACTAAACCTGCAAAATTACGTGACGGATTTTATATAGAAGTTAAAAATCAAGGTGG
>CALPVI020000075.1 GCA_943326975.2 Actinomyces viscosus
AATTTAAATTATCTGATGAGGATTATGCAAAATTTAAAAACTACGTAATTAAAGACACATTTACATATTCAACTGCATCGGAAGAAAGATTAGAAAAATTAAAGGAAATTGCCGTAAAAGAGGGATATTATGAAGATTCGAAAGCAGAATATAAAGCATTATTAAAAAAAGTTACTCCTTCAAAAGAAAGAGATTTAGATAAATTCAAAGATGAAATAAAAGTATTACTTGAAAACGAAATAATTTCAAGATATTATTATCAAAAAGGAAGAGCTATCGATGAATTTAGAACTGACCTTTTTGTTAAAAAAGCGAAAGAGATTCTGAAAAATCAAAAAGAATACAATACTATTTTAAAGAAATAAGCGTTATAAATAAAAGACTTGTCTATAAGGCAAATTTATATGCTACTTATGCTAAAAAAATGGCGTCGAGAAGACATTCATAACTTCATTCATTTATTAGGATTATCCCTGATAGTGATTGGAATGCCATTTAGTAAAGTACTTATGTCTTTGGGTACATTGATTGGACTTATCAATGTAATTACAGAAGCAAACTTCAAAGAATACTGGCGAAATTTAAAATCAAATAAAGTATTTTGCTGGATTGTAATTTATTTCGGTTTGCATTTTATAGGTCTTATTTGGACTACCAATTACCAATATGCCTTTCATGACATTCAAATAAAAGTAACTCTCATTGTTATTCCATTAGTTCTGATTTCTAAACCTTTAAAAGAAAAAGAATTTAACTACATCTTACATTTGTTTGTTGCTACAATGTTTGTGTCTTCATTAGTTAATTTCCTTTTTTATAACCATTGGATTGGAAATAAAAGCTATATCGATATAAGAGATATGTCGTTATTTGCATCCCACATTAGATATGCCATTCTAATTGTTTTAGCAATTATCGTTGCTTTTACATTACAAAAAAAATCAACCAATAAGTTTAAATTTATAGGTATCATATTTATTGGGTGGTTTGTTATTTACACAATTTATAGTCAGGTATTAACTGGATTTTTAGCACTTTTTACTGCTCTCTTAGTTTATTCAATAATAAAAACTTATAAGTACAATAAAATTCTATTTTTTGGTGTTATTACCTTGTTCTTGTCACTTTTAATTTCACTTTTCATTTTCCTTTCTCCAAAACCAATAGAAAAAATTCAGTTTAAACAATTACCCAAATACACAAAAGAAGGAAATGCTTATAAAAATGACTTTACATTAAAAGGTCTGAGTGAAAATCAACCAATTTTTGTTTCAATTTGCGACAAAGAAATAAAACGTGAATGGAATAAAATTTCTACTATTGATTATTATGGAAGAGATAAGTTGAATCAACGAATTAGAACAACCATTATTCGATTTTTAACGTCTAAAAACTTATCCAAAGATGCATTTGGAATAACGCAGTTAAATAAACAAGAAATTTTAGCCATTGAAAATGGCATTGCAAATGTAAATGAAACACGTTTTGGCATTATCGCTCGAATGTATGGTCTGCGTTATCAATTACAAAACTCAAAAGATCCGAATGGACATTCAATTTTACAACGCTTACATTATTGGAAAAATGCTAAAGAAATCATACAACAAAATCCAATAATCGGTGTTGGGACAGGAGATTTACAAATTGCTTTTAACAAACAATATAGTATTACTAAAAGTCCTTTAATTGCAAAAAATAGACTTCGTGCTCACAATACATACCTCACAAGTTGGATTGCTTTCGGCATTTTCGGTTTAATATCCTTTATAGGAATTTTATATCAATTCATAAAAGATCAATACAAACAAAAATCAATTTTAGGTATATTGTTTGGAGCAATCATGGCGACCACATTTTTAATTGAAGATACTTTAGAGACTCAACTTGGAGTGACAATTTTTGCCTTTTTTATTGGAATATTTCTTCAACGCTTAGGCTCTGATAAATCTGGGTTACCAATCAAAGAATAATCTGTAAGAGTTTTTAAAAACGCAATGATCGCATTTTTCTGATTTACAGTAAACGAAAAACCATTTTCTAAAGATGGATCTAACGTGCTAGAGTGCTGAATTCCTGTACTATACAAATCCAATACTTGTGAAAGTGAATGAAATCTTCCGTCATGCATATACGGATATGTCAATTCAATATTTCTTAATGAAGGTACTTTAAATTTACCTTTATCAGTTGGATCTTGCGAAACTAATTCTCTACCAATATCAACAATAGTAGATTCTAATCCACTATTCCTAAAAGACATATCTGTAAACAAAGGCTCTCTATGGCAATGAGCGCAATTCGAACGAAAAAGTGTTAAACCTTGCTTTTCTTGCGCTGTAAAAGTTGATTTTCCAGCAATGCATTGATCATATTTTGAATTAGCAGAAATAATCATCGCCATAAATTGAGTTAAAGCTTGTAACGTCTTTTGACCAGTAATTACATCTATCGAATATGCTTTTTTAAATTTTTCTTTATAAAAAATACTATTGTTTAATTTAAAAACAATATTATCCATTGTTTCATTCATCTCAAAAGGACTAGTCAATGGAACAAGAGGTTGAACTTCTATATGGTTTACTCCACCATCCCACATAAAGTCACTGTACCAAGCTAAGTTTGACAAAGCAGGTGCATTTCTGTGACCTTTAACACCTCCTACACCTTTACTTAAAGCAATATTGTGATCAGCAAAAGCGTGCGGTTGAGCATGACATGAAGAACATGATACACTACTATCACTTGATAAAAGTGGATCATAAAATAAAAACCGACCTAATTCAAAACGAGCTCTTGTTTGCGCATTGTTTTCAAATTTATAATCAGGAGAAGGAAAACCAGTTGGAGTTGAAAATCCCCATGTTTCTCCTGAATATTCAGAAATTTCAATCGTCTTCTTTTTACATGAAAGGAAAAATCCAACAACAAATAACGTTAAGTATATCAAATAAAACTTTTTCATGATTTATTATTTAAAGTGAAAAAAGCCCCTCAAACGAGGGGCTCAAAACTATTATTCTTCAATTGAATCAAACATAAAACCATACGTGTGAGTAAAGAAATCTAAAGCCATTGATTTTGCAGCTGTACCTGGCATATGTATAACATCAATTGTCTTGACACTTGTAGTATGAAACAATGTTCCTGGATTTACAATAAAATTTACTTTACTAGTTTTACTTGCTTTAACAGTTAAATTATTACCTGAAAAACTAACTGTTTTCTTCGTGATAATATTATTTGCCCCTTTAAAACCACCTAAATGAAATGTAAATAAAGAATCTGCTTTATTCATTTTGTATATTCCTTCTGCTTTTAACATGATATAACCAGAATTCCAGCTCCAAAACATTGATTTAGAAGGATCTAAAACACCCGTTTGTGCTCCTGAAACGTTTCTTGCACTGTCCACTCCTAAAGTATACTCTAAATCAGTGTAATCACCTGCAGGAACATTTGCTAACAATAATTTAGTTGAATTTGTATCAGCAATATCAACTAAGAAATAACTATTTGGGTGTGACCAATAAGAACCATCCGCTTTTTTTAATTTTACATTTGAAATGTAATATTTTAATTTAGAAAAGTTCAAAGTATCATTATGCATAGGATGAATTAAATCCGTACCTAAAACAAAATCTTGCTCATTCATCATTCCCCATTGATGATTTAAACTTAAAGTGACAGTTCCTTTAGCTGGATCAGTCGTTGTTTCTTCTGGAGTTGAAGATTTCTTTTTACAAGATGTAGTTATACCTAAAGTTAGTGCAGCTAATGCAATTAAAGTTAATTTTAATGTTTTCATAATGTGTTTTTATCCTTAAATTTTATTGAAAATTATTTTTCTATCAATAAAAATGATTGATAGAAAAATTAAACCCTATCGGTTAAATAATTAATATAATACAATCATAGTTCCTTTCAATTTATGAAAAGACTATTGATAATATGCAAATCAACAATTGAATTGCAAACAAATAAGTATTAAACTAATTGTGGTGGATGAAAACAAGCATTGATTTGCTTATATGAAATATTGTCTGAATATTTAAAAAAAGATTGTTTGGTCTCTTTCAAAGGTAATTTTGCTTCAAATAAATTAACTACTTCAGTCGTGAAATTATACTCAATGTGCTTTTTAACTTTTGATGTTGATTTTTTTGAAGAACTATCTTCCTCTTGCGTTTTCAATTTTTTGGCTAACTGACATTTACCATTACACTTCAGTTTTGGCTTGTCTTTGTTCTCACATAATTTATCTGCAATCTCGGTTTGATTAATTTTCCAATTTAACATAGTGATAATTCCTTGTGTTGATTGAACACAAATAAGCGAAATAAACACTATTAAGAAAAATAACCTCACACTTTTTTTATGCAAAGTTATTTAATATTTCGAACAATAATTATGATTTTAATCAATTTTTAAATAAAAAAATCTCACTGATATACAATGAGATTTTTTTATTGTTAACCGAAAATAATACAAGAATACCCCTACTCTTGTAAAAAGATTTATATTCAACTCCTAGAACTGAAGCTCTTTTGACAATTTTTATGCATATTTGTTATCGAAGATTAAGCCAATCACAAATACTCTTCAAAAGTAGTTGATAGGCTGTTGGATATAAAACAAATGTTTAAAAGCATTACGATATCCAAATAACAAAATACAAATTCAAGTCACTGATAAACAATACTATTAAAATAACAATAAGACTATTAAATTACAATGTCCACAACTTCAACAGATAATTTAATAAAGTTAATACAGTCTTTAACAAAAGCAGAAAAAAGAAGTTTTAAACTTTATGCAAATCGGAATAGTTCAACACCAGAGGAACTAAAATTCTTACAATTATTTGATTTCATAGATAAAACATACAACTATACAGATGAACTTGTGTTGAATAAAATTAGTGATATCAAAAAATCACAATTATCTAATATTAAAGCGCATCTCTACAAACAACTACTCACTAGTCTTCGACTCCAATATATTAGTCACCATATCGAAATAGAAATCAGAGAATTAATTGATTATTCAACTGTTTTATATCAAAAAGCATTTTATCATCAAGCACTCAAAATGCTTGATAAAGCAAAACAATTAGCAAATAAAGCAAACTCAACCATTTTGTGTTTAGAAATAGTTGAATTTGAAAAAATAATTGAATCTCAATATATTACACGTTCTTTAGAAACTAGATCTGATGCAATTACAAATGAAAGTAAGTCCTTATTAAAACATCTTGAAACAGCTATTGACTTTTCTAATCTAGCGCTTCAATTGTATGCTCTATACTTAAAAGTTGGCTTTTCACGTAACGAAAAAGACTATTTGTTTACTAAAGAATTTTTTCATTCTAAACTGAAACCCTTTCGAATTGAAGAATTAACATTCGAAGAGAAAATGCATTTATACAATGCCTATGTTTGGTTTTATTACATGAATCAAGATTTTTTGATGTGTTATAAATATGCACGACTATGGGTAGACCTTTTTATTGAATATCCTGAAATGAAGGAAAATAAAAAAGAAATGTACCTGAAAGGGATGCACAATCTACTAAATGCTCTTTTTAATCTTAGAAGTTATAAAAGATTCACGGAAGAATTAAGTCATTTTTCTCAAGTTCAATTTTCAAGTCGGGAGCAGGAAAACGATATCATTTTACATCAACTTTATGTTTATTCCAACCAAATCAATAAGCATTATTTAGAAGGAACTTTTACTGAAGGATTAAATGTTGTGCCTCTAATTATCAATTATATAGAAAAATACAATCATCAATTAGATGAGCATAGAATAATGGTTTTCTATTATAAAATAGCCTGTCTGTATTTTGGAAGTGGCGACAATAAAAAAACCATTTTTTATCTAAACAAAGTAATTCAATTCAAAGAAGAATCATTGCGTGAGGACATTCAATCCTTTGCGAGAATATTAAATTTAATTGCACATTTTGAGCTAGGAAATAATGATTTAATCGAATATCAAATCAAAAGTGTCTATCGATTTTTAATCAAAATGGGGGATTTACATGGAGTGCAATTGGAAATACTGAACTTCTTACGTACATTGCCAATTACTGATCCTCTCGAGTTAATTAGAGCATTTAAAATACTTCATAATAAATTGGTAAAACTTTCGCTATTACCTTTTGAAAAAAGACCTTTTTTGTATTTAGATATAATATCTTGGTTGGAATGTAAAATAGCAAACAAATCTGTACAAGAAATCATTCAGCTAAAATTCAAAAAAGAAATAGAAACAGGAAATAAATTCTATTTTCCGAATAAAGAATAAGTTTATTGAAATGCTTGATCTGCACTTTCCTTAATTCGTTCACAAATTACTTCTGTTGGCAAATCATTGTCATCCGTACCAAAAGGATCTTCAATTTCTTCTGCCAGAACCTCCATGCTGACCAAAACATAAAACACAAATGTCGCAATCAAAGCAGAGGCATAACCAAAAGTAGTTACAAATGCTAATGGTAAAGTAGTTACATAAATAAAAACAAACTTTTTGATAAACAAACTATAAGAAAAGGGAATCGGAGTGTTTTTAATACGTTCACAAGCACCCACACAATCTAAATAGTTATTTAAATTTCTGTCAATTATTTTAAAATCATCATTCGATAAAGTTCCTGCATTTTTTAAATCAATCAATTTTGCATACATCAATTGAACAATAGCTAATGGCACATGCTTTTGTCCTTGTAAAATGGCAAGTTCTTTTTGGGTTAACTCTAACTCTTCCCAAATAACACCTTTTCTCAGATGTTCTTTAGCACTTAATGCAAAATTTGGTATCATCCTTCTAAAAAAAGACTTTGAATCCTTATCTTCAACTAAACTAGCAAGTTTCACTGCTAAATTACGAGAGTCATTGACCATTTCTCCCCACTTTCTTCTACCTTCCCACCATCTATCGTAAGCTGTATTCGTTCGGAAAACTAACAACAACGAAATTACAAAACCAATTAATGAATATACCGTTATTAATTTTTCAAGTATTAGTGCGTTTGGAAAATACTTTAAAACACAAAATGTAATTCCAGATGTGAATAAACCTATGTATATCAATTCTTTCCATAAAATTCTAAGAGTATCACTTTTATGTAATGCAAAAATTAAATGCAACCAACTTTTAGGATTATAATTTATCATAATTAATATTACTTAATTGATTCCAACATCTTTTGCATATCCTCAAAATGAAAATCTGCAACGATTAATTTCGGTTCAGGTGAATGTGTCTTTTCAGGTATGCAAACAACCTTCATTCTCGCAGCTTTTCCAGATATAATACCATTCAAAGAATCTTCAATCACCAAACATTTAGTAGAATCTACACCTAAAAATCGAGCGACTGTAAGATAAACTGCTGGATGTGGTTTTCCATAATCTTCATTTTCTGCTGAATGTGTAAAATCAAAGTAATGTCTGATTTGTAAAACATCTAAAACAGTATTAACTAAAATGGTATAAGAAGATGTTGCTAAACCTATTTTTAATCCTTTAGACTTTAAAAATTCTAAAGTAGGAATTACACCTAATAAAGGTTTTCCATTTTGAGTAAGTAATTCAACCATTCTTTCAATGATTCTTCTTTCAAC
>CALPVI020000076.1 GCA_943326975.2 Actinomyces viscosus
CATCTCAATTAAATTATGAGATAAATTACAAATAATTTAAGGCAATATAATTTAACCTACATCTAACTGAATAACAGTTTATTAATTAAAATTATTTGAAACTTATATGTTCTAATAATCCATTATTACTTGTCCCGTATTTATCGGGATGTTTTTTTTTAAAAACGAAGGGCGTCCATATCGGACACCCTCTCTCTTTATATTTTTAAAAAATCCAACAACTTAAAAGTTCAATGTCATTCCAAATGTAAATGGGTGAATTTCATCTGTTAATTTTGTATCAAAAACAGGTAGCAAACTATACGAAGCAAAAGCACCCCAATCTGCATATCCAAAACGGACCATGGCATCTAACTTAAATGGATTTAAACCATACGTTCCTTTATTTTTGATTTCAAATTCTTTTCCGTCTAATTCTTTTCCAATTCTTTTCACTTTTGAAGTCAATCGAACTCCTCCTACAACACCAGCAGCTAAATAAAAATCTTCGTCTTGACTTGAACAAAATTCAAGTAATAGGGGAACCTGCAAATAAGATGCTCTTAATTTATTTTTAGAATAATTAGCTGTTGTATCAATTGTAGCAAATAAACTATCTTTTGATGATTGTAATAAGTAATTATTTTTGAAGGCTACTTGCGTAAATCCCAAACCCAAACCAGTTGTAATTCCTATATAGTTTTTGTAGATACTAAATTTATGTTCCAATAAATTCAAATTAAACGCAATCGATTTTGCTGGATCATTATTCCAATAATCATGGTTACCAAAATTTGTAGATCCATTGTTATTTAATAATACTCCAAATCCCAAATCCATACCTGCCCAATGTGCCTCGTTATGAATTTGTTCAGCTTCAGACGGACTTGCATCCACCGTATCTATATCTTGTTCTTCATTCTTACTTGAATATTCAACTTTTTTACCTTTTCCATTTTCACCGATTACAATCACCTGCGATTTCCCTAATTTAAATCGTGTAGTATCTGTATCAACATTTTTTTGTTCTGCTTCTTGTGCAAATGAATTCAAGAAATAAAAAACAAAAATTGGAAATAAAATTATCTTTCTCATATCTGCTATTTGTTATCAATTTTAAGTAAGACAATTATCAAACCAAAAAGTTACATCGTAAAATAAAAAAATCCCTTTGTTAGCAAACAAAGGGATCTCAAATGAATTATAATATAAGATTAATTACAAAATTCTTCGTAAGCTTCTTGTAAATTTTCAGCAATCATTTGTGCTGTTCCACCTTCAATATGATGTCTTTCTAAAAAGTGAACCAATTTACCATCTTTAAATAATGCAATAGATGGAGATGACGGAGGGTAAGGTAAAAAATATTTACGTGCTTGAGCAACTGCTTCACCATCAACACCTGCAAATACAGTTGTTAAATTAGAAGGTTTTTTATCAGCTGTTAAAGACAATTTAACACCCGGACGCATATTGCCTGCTGCACAACCACAAACAGAGTTTACAACTACCAATAAAGTTCCTTTTGAATCTTTAATCGCAGTATCCACATCTTCTGGAGTTACTAATTGTTGAAATCCTGCATTTACAAGATCTTCTTTCATTGGTCTTACTAATTCTGGAGGATACATATTTTAATTTTTTTAGAATTTTCTGATACAAAAATACGAATAAATTCAGTACACAAATACTTATTTAGAATGATTATAAAAAAACTATTTTAGAATTATTATTCACCTTTAATAACTTATCTCTTCCTTTCATCAACTGAAAAAAACAGATTATACTTTAATACCAATCAAATTAAAAGTAAATGTGTTACTTTGTATCTGTAAATTGACTCGCTACTTACATTCATATTTCTACACGAACATGGCATTAAAAAAGTATCTATTCATTTTATTTTTTATTTCCATTCATCCGTTTTTATCAGCTCAAAATTTAGTGAGTGGTATTATAACAGATGAAAACAAAATGCCTATTCCAGCTGTTCAAATTTTCTCAAAAAATAATCCAGAATTGAGGACGGTAGCCGATGAAAAAGGATATTATGAAATGCGCTTATTTGTAGGAGAATATTTCTTAGTATTTCGTTCAATCGGTTATGAAGATAGAGAGGCATATATTAGTATATCGGATAAAGATATTCAAAAAAATATTCAATTATTTCCTTCCAAACTTAATTCTTTGGAGGATGTAGAAATTACTACAAAAAAAACAAATCCTGGAAGGGAAATAATGTTAAAAGTGGTTGAAAAAAAAGATCAGATGAGCCCTTGGAATCAAGCACATTCTTGTGAAGTATATATTAAAGCGAGTGAAAAAATTGAAACCTTCGAAAAAGAAAGAAAAAAAAATGAAAATCTAGAAGAGACCAAAACGTTTGATCCTTTTGAAGAAAAAAAGAAAGCAGATGAATTACTTCTTGCTAACATGAATATACTAGAAGTTCAACTAACACGTCATTTTTCACCCCCTCATCAAATCAAGGAAATCCGAAATGCATTCGAAGAAAGAGGAAATACTCAAGATTTATACTACAAAACAACGGTTAAATCTGATTTCAATTTCTTTTCCAATTTATTACATTTAAATGATTTACACCAGTCTCCTGTTGCTTCACCAATTTCAGTGCCTGGAATTCTTTCCTATAAATATAGATTGGTCGAACAATACAAGGAAAATGGAAAGACTATACATAAAATCAAAATTATCCCAAGAAACTCAGCAACTTCTACATTGGAAGGTTTTGTATGGGTAATTGATTCTGTTTGGCTTATTCAAAAATTGGATTTGACGCTTTCAAAAGGAAATCTTTTGATATATGATTATTTCAAAATTCAACAAGAATTTGAAAATTCGGGTGATACGCTTTCTGTTCTTACGCAACAAATACTTTCCTACGGAATAAAAAACAAGTCTAAGAATTCGACGGCGTCTACAATTGCCAGATTCAGTAACTATAATTTCAATCCTCATTTTTCAACTAAATTTTTCAATAATGAATTATCTGTAACTGAAAGTGAAGCCTATGAAAAAGATAGTTCGTATTGGAATAGAACAAGAAACATTGAATTAACGATTGACGAAAAAAAATACATCATTGCGAAAGATAGTATCACTGATTTACAAAATAGAAAAGAATATTTAGATTCAGTTGATTTAGCTTTTAATAAAATAACCGCACTTAAAATTTTATGGTTTGGAATAGATCATAGAAATCGAGAAAAAAAATCACAGTGGACTATCAATGCATTGGTTAATACAATACGTCCCGTATATATTGCTGGACCTAGAGTTGCTCTGGGTGGTTTTTATTTTAAAAAATGGAAAGATCAACGTAATTTAGATATGTATTCTGAAATTACTTATGGCCTATTAAATCAAGACGTAAAAGGCAGAACGCACTGGAATTATTTATACGATCCATTTCATTTTGGCCATATTGGAGTAAATTTCGTTCATGATTTCGATGTGATAAGAAGTTATGATGCTATTACACAAGTATATAAACGAAATAATTTTATTCAAAAAACCGAACTTTCGTTTGACTATACGCGCGAATTTTTTAATGGCTTTTATATCTATCCTGAAATAGACTTTGCAGAAAGAAGTAATGTCAATAATTATAAATTTGTTACAACGCTCGATAAATACATTCCAAATGCAGAACCAACAGAATTTAAGACTTACCAAGCACTTTTAGGTAAAATAACTTTTACATATACACCTGCTCAAAAGTATATGAAAGAAATAAATAGAAAAGTACTTTTGGGTTCAAAATGGCCTTCTTTTTACTTTTATTATGAAAAAGGAATCCCACGTATATTCGGTAGTGATGTTAACCATGAGTATGCTATAATCGGTATGAATCAAACTTTCAAACTTAGCACATTAGGAACAACTAGTTACCATATCAAAACGGGTCAGTTTTTGAGTTCAAAAGCATTATATGATGCGGATTATAAATACAATAGAAGAAGTGATCCAATTTGGTTTTCTAATCCATTATATTCTTTTCAAGGGTTAACACAATCTCTACCTTCAAAACAAATTTTTTATGAAGCTCATTTTATCCATCATGACAATGGAGCTATAATTAATAAGATCCCATTCATGAAAAAAACACGAATTGGTTTAGTTGTTGGCTGTGGCGCATTGTACGTGAAGGAGTTTAATTGGCAACATTATGAATTTTATTCTGGTTTAGAACGCAACATTCGAATTAATCGACAAATACTACGAATCGGTATTTATGGTGTTATTTCCGATGGAAATCATATCAACCCTACTTCCACTTGGAAAGTATCTTTTGCGATGATCAATACAAGAACCATGAAATGGAACTTTTAATTTCCTGAATAACTGAAGTTTAAAAATCAAAAAAGGGTGTCTCGAATAATTCGAACACCCTTTCGTTATTTTATGATTGATTTACATAGTCAAATGAAAGAATGTTTGACCTTCTCTTACTTCACCATTTAAACCTCTAATTTTATACTTAATATAGTAAACACCATCACCTGCAGCATCACCTGATTTCGTTTTACCATCCCATTTTTCGTTCAATTGAGATAGTGAAATCATTTCTTCCCCCCATCTATTAATAATAACCGCTTCAAAAGCCGCTCCATTTAATACATTAATAAAATACTCATCATTCGCTCCATCTCCATTTGGTGAAAAAACATTTGGAATATGAACATCCATAGGTAAATATGGAATAACATTAATTGTTTTAGACCAAGTTGTATCCGGACAAACACCATTTGATGCGGTTAATGTAATTGTATATGTACCAATATTTGAATATGTCGCAGATACATTACCTGAAGAATTACTTGATGTACCATTTCCAAAATCCCAATCATAGGTTGTAGCATTTGTTGAAGTGTTTACAAAATTTGCTACAACGGTTGGATTACCATCTGCTGCATCAGTAGTAATATTTAAAACTGGCCTTGCAACTGTTGATATTACCATTGAAGTATCTGATGCACACTGACCTGCATTTGGAACAAAATTATAAGTTACATTTCCAACATTATTAGTTGAAATAGTAGTGGGATTCCAAACACCAATAACACCATTGTTTGATGTATTATTAAAAATTGGAGCAGTTGATTTTTGACACAAAGGTCCTAATGCTGTAAAAACAGGTTTAACTTTATCTGTTATTTGAACTGATAATTGAGCCGTAGTAGCACATTGACCTGAAGAAGGTGTAAATGTATAAGTTACTGAACCAACAGTAGTAGTTGAAATAACAGATGGATTCCATGAACCAGCAATACTATTAGTTGATGAACCAGGTAAAGAAGGAGCTATTGCCCCAAGACATTGATTGGGAATTGAAGCAAATGTTGGTTGAACCCTTGCAATTATTCCAACATCTACTCTCACTCTTGAACTTTGACAAGTACCTGTTCCAGAAGTTACCCAATATGATGTTGGTACAGTCAATGCAGGAGTTGTAAATGAAGCTTGACTACCAACTAAATTACCTCCGGTTGCAGCATCATACCAATTATAAGAAGAACCGCCTGTAGCAGTTAAAGTAGAAGTATTGCCTGAGCAAACTTGTGCATTAGAAGCATTTGGTGGAGTAGTGCCTGATACAGTCACCGAAATGGTATTTGTACCTGAACATCCAATTCCGTTATTCCAAGCATATGTTAAAGTATGTGTACCAGGTCCAGCAAGCGAAGGATTAAATACCCCATAACCACTTCCTGTAAAGGTTGAGCTACCTAGTTTATAATTTGAAACTCCAGGACCAGAAAAAGTTGCTGTTCCTAAAATAGTATTCGGATTTAATACGATTGTCATTCCAGAAACAAAAGCTACTGTTCTAAGAGCTGTTCCAGTTGCATGATCAGTAATAACAACATTACCACTTCCCGAACCAGTCAAACGAATGCTATATTGAAATGAAGGTGAGCAATAAGTAATTACTTTTTGTTGACCAGGGATGTTTACAAAACCTGTTCCAGCACCTTCTTCGAGTTCAATTGCTGAATAGGTAATTGCACCTCCAGCATTGCCTATTGTAAAACCTGGTGCAATGTATTCACCTGCTGTCAAAACATTATTCGCTTTTAAACCATAATTAGTATTATTCGAACAACTTAAGTTTTGAGAAGTTGGTGCTGTTCCTGTTTGCCAATTGAAACCAACTGTCCCACATGCAGGAGAAGGACAAGTTACTACTACTTGAATTGTTTTTGTTCCTGAACAACCAGCGCCATTATCCCATGAATAAACAATATTATGTGTTCCTGCACCAGCTACTGAAGGATCAAAGAAACCATCACCTCCACTATTTGGGTTATTTGAAACACCTGGTCCTGTATAATTTGCTGTTCCAATCGGAGTGTAGACATTTGTAGTTGTTAAAGAAGATGTAAAAATTCCTGATTCAGCAATTGTACCATCTGCTGCATTGACAATTTGATAACCAAATTGACCAGCTCCTATTCCGTTTAATCTAAAAGAGTAGTTTCCTGGCTGAACATGATCTATGACTAAAACTAATGTGTCTGGTCCTGATGGGTTTGCTTGATTGATTCCTACTGCGCCATTATCCAAAAAATCAAATGTTTGTGCACCCCAATTAGCTGCTATTGGCCATACTTTTGCAATAAATCCAGGATAAATCCATTGATCAGCAACCAAGAAATCTGGAGGGTTATTAGCTGATAGGTCAACAACTGGATCAGTACAAGTAAACGGACCTGCTGTTGATAAACTAAAATCTACAGTACCACATGTGTATGTTGGTGGTGTTGTAGAGCAAGTGACTACAACCTGAATTGTTTTTGTTCCTGAACAGCCTGCTCCATTATTCCATGAATAAACAATGTTATGTGTTCCAGCTCCCGCAACTGAGGGATTAAAGAAACCATCACCTCCACTATTAGGGTTATTTGAAACACCTGGACCTGTATAATTTGCTGTTCCAATCGGTGAATATACGTTTGTAGTTGTTAAAGACGATGTAAAAATTCCTGACTCGGCAATTGTTCCATCAGCGGCATTAATAATTTCATAGCCGAATTGAGCAGCACCAATTCCATTTAATCTAAAAGAATAGTTTCCTGGCTGAACATGATCTACAGATAAAACTAATGTATCAGGACCTGTTGGATTTGCTTGATTGATTCCTACACTTCCATTGTCCAAAAAGTCAAGTGTTTGAGCTCCCCAATTGGCAGCTATTGGCCATACTTTAGCTATAAATCCTGGATAAATCCATTGATCAGCAATTAAAGAATTAGGAGGATTATTTGCAGACAAATTCACAATAGGATCTGTGCAGGTAAATGGGCCAGCGGTTGATAAACTAAAATCTACTGAACCACAAGTATATGCAGCTGGAGTAGTTGGACAACCACCACCTAATAATCCATAAACCTCAAAAGATAAATCAAAATCACCCTTTTGAGCATTTCCTGTTCCACCAACAGATAAATAAACCTCATCTCCATTAGCAAAAGATG
Organism: Actinomyces viscosus; assembly: GCA_943326975.2. Lineage (GTDB taxonomy): Bacteria > Bacteroidota > Bacteroidia > Flavobacteriales_D > Crocinitomicaceae > CAIUKX01. The sequence goes on from CALPVI020000076.1 coordinate 7,479, forward strand.
CATATTGACAAGAATTATGGGTCCTTACAGAAGTAACCGATTGATTAGCAGAACTTGCGAAAGATTCTGTTGATAAATAATCTCCACCTACAGGTGAAATAG
>CALPVI020000077.1 GCA_943326975.2 Actinomyces viscosus
GCTGTAATTGTTTCAATGTTTTTGTTTCTTCTTCATGCAGATGTTGTAAATACAAACTGTAAAACAATGAAAAATCGAGGTAGAATAAATGCGTTTGTTCGATTGTACTGTTTTCGTTTAGATTTTTAAAATTAGCTTTAATTTTTTGCTCAATTGTATCTAATTCATGGTGTTGATTAAAATCATTAATTATATCCTTTCCGATTTTTAGACCTAATTCATGCAGTAAAATCGTTTCTTCTAATTTAACATGACTTTCTAAAAGTATAAACAGCTCTTTTCCTATTTTTTGAAGTTCTCCCAATTCTATTTTGTTGGAATAGTCCGTTTTTCCTAATAAGACTAAGAATTTTGAAAGTATGTATCTTAATCCTTTATGAGAAAATTTATAGGGATTGAATAAATTCATTTTAATATTTTTATTTAAAGTTAAAAGATTTAATTAGAATACTCTCTTTTGGTTTTATTTTCTATTTATCACGTAAATAGCTTACGTTCTACTGCGTTAGTTTTGCTTTCAAATAACCAATTAATACTGTTTTGTTATGAAAGGGAAAAGAGATTTAATTAAGAAAATTGAGCAATTATTAGAAGAAAAAGAACGTGCCATCAGAGATAAGCAATATGATTTTGCAGATCGATTATGGAATGATATTCAATTGTATTTATCCATCCTGAACCACGTAGCGTAGTATAAATTATTAAATAGTAGAGATATGTTGATTAAACACACTTTAGGTAAATATTTTTATGAAATTTTTCCTGAATTGATAAATTGTGATTTTTATAAAATCGTTCGTTTCTTAGAGAAATATTATACTTTTCGATCGGAGAAGCCAATTATTACAGAATTTGGTAATTCAATTATCGTTGAGTTGGCTATTGAAACGATAGAACATGAGTTATTTATTTTGAAACGGTTGAATCATCGTTTTGAAACGGAAAAAGCTACAGAAGTATTAATGGCGAGTTGATTTATTTGATTTCTTCGACACAAATTCCTCTTACCATTGAATCCACTTGTTTGATTTTTAGTTCTTTTCCTTTGTATTTAATTTTATTCAAGAAAGGAGCTAAAGAGAATATAGGATCAATAATAGCGTTAAATTCAATTTCTTGTACATTTAAATCGTCTGATTCAAATTCATATTTGGCAATGGTACCTGTTTCAGTTTGTTTGATTAGCAAGTTTACGAAACCTTCTTTTGGTTCGAAATTCAATGGTGCCGTTTCAAAGTGATAAAAAGGAAAAAGCGAGTTATAACTAATGATTTCATTTGCAGTTATTTTAGTTATAAATTTTCTTCCATTTTTGATTTCAATTTTATTTTTTGGATCTAAATCAAAAAGTAGAAATTCGGTTGAATTGCTGATTTTACTCCAATGATTGAATCCTAAATTTTTAAGAATATCTAAATCCAGATAAAAATCAGATAAAGTAAGTTCGTGTTTGTCTCGGAAGGAGGTGTGTTTGTCATAAACTTCATTCGGAATCTCTACGATCCAAAGTCGTGTAGCATTTCCTATTAAATTGATAATGAATGACATTTATGTATGTTGTGTTTTGAGGATAATTTTTCGGTAGACGAATGTACGGAACAAAGATGTAAAAAGCAATTTTTAAAAATGATTAAAATTTAATCAAAAAATAGTTTATTTTTAAATCATTTTGTAAATTTGAGACATAGATTAATAGAGATAATGGGCAATCAATCAAGAGAAGAAATGAAAGTAGAATTATTTACTTCAGTTATCGGAGATACTGTTCCTTTGCCTTTGATTTCAGAAGGTATCAGTGCCGGATTTCCTTCTCCTGCATTGGATTTTATAGATGTGGCTATCGATTTGAATAAGTATGTGATCAAGCGCCCTTCTTCTACTTTTTATGGTCGAGCAAAAGGTCAATCGATGAAAGATCGTGGAATTGATGATGGAGATTTAATGGTGATTGATAAAAGTATTCAACCGAAAAATGGACACATTGCTATTTGTTACATAGAAGGTAGTTATACAGTGAAAACGATTGAGATCAAAGAGAATTGTTGTTGGCTAATTCCTGCAAATAAAGCCTATCAACCTATAAAAGTGGAGGACGATAATCAATTTTTGATTTGGGGAATTGTAACGTATGTGATTAAAAAAATCTAAGTATTTATGTTTGCATTGGTGGATTGTAATAATTTTTATGCTTCGTGCGAACGTGTGTTTCGACCTGATTTGGTTGGTAAGCCGGTTGTTGTATTATCGAACAATGATGGCTGTGTGATTGCGCGTAGTGAAGAAGCGAAGACGGTTGGGATTCCAATGGGGGCACCTGCATTTCAGTTTGAGCAAATTTTCAAGGAAAATGGGGTGAATGTATTTTCAGCTAATTTTGCTTTGTATGGAGATATGAGTCATCGTGTGATGACAATTTTACAAGAGTATACACCCGAATATGAGATTTATAGTATTGATGAGGCTTTTTTGAAATTAAAAGGGTTTGATTTATATAATTTGAAAAATTATGGAATTGAAATGTCTCAAAGAGTGCGTAAATGGACAGGTATTCCAGTTAGTATAGGGATTGCTCCCACGAAAGCATTGGCAAAAATTGCGAATCGGATAGCGAAAAAATTTCCTACCCAAACCGGCACATGTCATGTGATTGATTCTGAAGAAAAGCGATTAAAAGCATTGAAATGGACAAAAATAGAAGATGTATGGGGAATTGGTCGAAAAAATGCAATTCGCTTGAGAGAGATAGGGGTAAAGACAGCGTTTGATTTTACTAAGATAGAAGATAATTGGGTGAAGCGAAATCTTTCAATTGTTGGTGTGCGTTTAAAACGTGATTTACAAGGAATACCTACTTTGGATTTAGAAGAAGTCGCGCCAAAAAAAAATATTTCAACAACACGTTCATTCGAGCATACGTTGAGTCGATTGGAAGATTTAAAAGAACGCATCACAACGTTTGCGGTTTCTTGTGCAGAGAAATTACGAAAGCAAGATAGCTGTTGTAAGGCTTTGTACGTATTTGTTCGAAACAATCCGTTTAAGGAGAGTGAAGAATTTCATAAGATGGGTACAGTAGTTAAATTACCTTTTCCTACTAATTCAAGTATAGAAATAGCACGATTTGCCAACCAAGCATTGGAGCATATTTTTGTACCAGGCATACGTTATAAAAAAGCTGGTGTAATCATTTTGGATTTTATTCCTCAGAGCGAAATTCAATTGTCTTTGTTTGAGAATAGTCATCCGAAACACCATCAATTAATGAAAGCGATGGACCGAATTAATTTATCTTTTGGACAACAAAAACTGCGATTAGCCAGTCAAGATCAAAATCGTGTTTGGAAAATGAAGCAAGAACGACTATCTCCTAGATATACGACTTGTTTGAGTGAAGTGATTGTTGTAAATGTTTAGTAAAAAACAGATGCACAAATAAATTCTTTCTATCTTTCGAAAAAAATGAAAAAGTGAATACGAAAAGAAAAAAACGCGGCACCAACTTATTTAAAGAATTTGTAGAGTCTGAAAAAATAGGAGGTTTTCTTTTGTTATTTGCGACCATCTTATCATTATTGCTGACAAATTTGTTTATTGGGGAGAGTTTTCCAAAATTGTGGCATATTTCGTTTGGACATTTTTCTATTGAACATATTGTCAATGATGGATTGATGACCATTTTCTTTTTATTGGTTGGACTTGAATTGGAACGAGAAATTTACGTAGGTGAGTTGTCGAATATTCGAAAGGCGATGTTGCCAATAATAGCTGCAATCGGAGGGATGATTTTTCCAGCGTTAATTCATTACTTTTTTAATGCGGGTACAATTACACAATCTGGAGCAGGGATACCAACTGCAACGGATATTGCTTTTTCTTTAGCTGTATTATCCTTATTTAGTAAAAAAGTACCCAATTCATTAAAGATATTTTTGACTGCCTTGGCCATTGCAGATGATTTAGGTGCTGTGTTTGTGATAGGGATTTTCTATACAAAAACGATTGTTTGGGGGAATTTAATGATAGCTTTATTGATATTTGCTTTATTGTTGGTATTCAATAGATTAAAAGTAAAATCCATTTATGTGTATTTGTTTTGTGGGTTTTGGATGTGGTTGTTTATGTTAAATTCGGGAATACATGCAACTATCAGCGGGGTAATGTTAGCGTTTGCAATTCCATTTACCAAAGAAAATAATATATCAATAGCACTTCAACATAAATTACATAAACCGGTTGCATTGTACATTTTACCGCTTTTTGCTTTGGTAAATACAAGTATATATATCGGAGACAATTGGGCAGCCAATTTATTTTCATCAAATAGTGTAGGAGTGTTTTTGGGTTTAACACTCGGAAAACCAATTGGCATTCTATTTTTTACATTTTTAGCATTGTTATTAGGAATTGCAAAATTGCCAGGAGATTTAAAATGGAAGCATATTATTGGAGCAAGTTTGTTGGCAGGTATAGGATTTACAATGTCAATATTTGTTTCGGGATTAGCTTTTCAAGATAAAGTAACAATTCAGTTTTCTCAAATTTCTGTATTGATAGCATCAGTTGTAGCAGCAATTCTTGGAGGTATTTGGTTTCGTTATTTTGTAAAATAAACTTAGAAGTTACTTCTTTCTGGTGAGCAAATTTTGAAAATCAGGTAGGGGATTCTCCATTGATTTTAATTCTTGAACCACAGTTGAACTGTTCTTCTTTAAAAATTCTTTCATTATGAGTTTATTAAACTCTTCTTTGTTTTGGAAGAGGTCTTTTAAAATAAATTCAGAATCATCTCGGTTCAAAAGCATTAAATTTACAAAATCTTCAGCAATAGCTAAACGCATTGATACCAATAAGATATCATTGTATTTCGTGATTAAATCTTTAATTTTTTGTTCTTGCTCTGCGTTCATTTTGAGTAATAAAAGGGAAGCAAAGGTACTTGAATTTTAGAGATGTAACTTTGAAATCAAGCTGAAGTTTTACACAAAATTAAAATTAGAAAAAGTTATTTTTCTTCAAGTATGATTAATTTGATTCATTCTTGAAAATTCGCTGATAAATGAAACTGAAAACTTTGTAAACCATCCAAATGATAGAAAATAAGATTAAACCAGTAACATTGGATACTAGGTCTTCTTTGTCAAACCTTCCGTGTTTTAAACTAGGGAAATAATGTCTAGATAAACCTTGAAAAAGTTCTACAAAAATCCCAAAAAAGAATAAAAATAGAAAGATTACTAAGTGTCTTTTTTGGAAAAGTAGATTAAAAAATGCTGCTGCACAGAAATAGAAAAGTAAATGCATTTCTTTGTCATGATGCCTGAATACTGATGGAAGTTTTACCATGAAACCAATTGCTGTTAGGATAAAACAAAAAAAGCAAATTGCTATTTTTTGAGAGAATGATAAATTAAACATATTACTAATTGATTTGATAAGCAACAGTTAATAATGAAAGACTGAAAAGTAAAATTAAAGATACGAAACTTGCAAGTACGGCACCAACAATAATTAAGGTTTCTAATCCTACTTTATTACGTTTATCTTGTTGCTTTATTTCGGAATTAGATTTTATTTTGATTCCAATTAATAATAAACTGACACCAATAATTATGAATATTAGATGAATTAAATTTTCATAAAAATAGTACTGATTTGCAATTGATTCAGTTGCAATGTAACCTTCCATAGAGCCTGAAGATGTTTCAGCTTGACCTGAATTTACTACGATCATTCTAAATGAAAAAATTAATAGAAATGAAAACAAAATGAATAGCACGTTGGAAATTAATAACCAATTAAAGAAATTGATTGTACCATTAGATTTACTAATGAAATTAGGTGTTTTTTTATTTTTAAAAATAAAAATTAAGCCAAGCGACGCGCTTCCAATAGCTACTAATACGATAAAAGTTAAAAACATAAATTAATTTTTTTAATACAAAAGACTTTTTTTAGAGGCATTTCTCCATCCTGCCAGATTTTCATACTGGACAAAATAAATTTTGAGATCTGCTTGATTTTCATAATCGACAAAGAAAATTTTCTTTTTTGCTTGGTTTGCATACTCTGTAAAAAACCATTTTCCATCATTCATCCCAGCTAGATTCTCATATTTCACCTTGAAAACTTTTAGATCGGCTTGGTTTTCATATTTTACAACAAACACTTTTATATCTGCTTGATTTTGGTAATCAACAGAATATACTTTTTGACTAAAACTATGTTTCGTAAACATAAATAATAGAGTAAATAATAGAGCTATTTTCATTTTCTTCATTTTATAAACTTCTGTAACTAATTTGTTTGCAATTTTTATCGTAGGTATAAACATAACTTCCTTTTTGAATATTAAAAGTATTTCCTCCTGCACTTTTAAATTTATCTGAAGAGTTAATACTCAAATAACTGATTTGCCTAGAATTATAATCGTATGTATAAATATAACTTCCTTTTTTCACGACATAAAAAGAAGATCCCATACCTAAGAATTTATCGGAGTTATTGATACTTAAATAAGAAAGTTGTTTGTTGTTTTCTCCGTAAACATATAAGTAGCTTCCTTTTTGTTGTACATCTGATATTTGTGCTTTTAACTCTTGATTTAGAAATAAAAGTAGAAAAGCAAGTGTGATTTTTTTTAATGTATTCATAGGTTGTATAATTAATTATTCATTTTAAAAGTTTTCATTTTTAACATTCGATTCAACTTTTTTGATTAATTGAATAGTGTTATTTTTTACGATAAAGTAGTCTGTTTCTGTCCATGACCAATAATAACTCTCACGCATGTTTACGCCACTCGCGTCAAAAGTAACTGCAATTTTATTTCCTTCTACTTTGATCGCTATTTTATCGAATGTTTCTTGAATCGTTGCAGTAAATGGAGTAGTTGGACAATTTGAATTGATTTCAGCTAAAACTTTTTTGTCATTTTTAAACCATTTCTTTAAAAATCCAAGATGTTGTGCTGAACATTGGTAACCCAAATTCAAAGCGGATAATATTTTACATTTTAAATTACTTCTATCCTCTTTATATTCTCCATCCCAATCACATTCGTTTCCAATAAAGGTTGCAACATAACCTAAAGCAGCAATTTCAGGATCACTTAATTTTTCACATAGACTATTAGAGATGACGATTGAATTAAAAGTATCTTTCAAATTAGCATTGTAAACATCTTCTCTCCACAAAAAAAGTTTGTTTTTGTTCGTTAATTCATTTTTATGAATAGTGGATGTGTTTTCTTTGCATGAAAAAAGTAAAATAAGTGAGATAAATAAAAAGTTGAATTTGTTCATTTATTATGATAATTGAAATAGTGTTGTTTATAGAATTAACTTAGTGTTTAAAGATAGAATAAAAATTTACAATTTTAAAAAAAAGTAAGTAAGATTTTTTAGATAGAAAACTATTTTTAAGATGTTAAAAATGTTATATTTAAATTAAATAATCGTCTTTGTTTTAAAAGAAATAACGCTATGGATAGTATATATGTGCTTTATAAGGATTTGTTGCACAAAACATTGGAATTTAATGACTTGAATCAAA
>CALPVI020000078.1 GCA_943326975.2 Actinomyces viscosus
AGCTCAGTTGGTAGAGCAATACACTTTTAATGTATGGGTCCTGGGTTCGAATCCCAGCGGGATCACAAAACAGAGTGAGAAACAAAACGAAAGTGATGATTTCTTACTCTTTTTTTTTTGACATAAAATTTTAGATTCCGTAGCTCAGTTGGTAGAGCAATACACTTTTAATGTATGGGTCCTGGGTTCGAATCCCAGCGGGATCACTGAAACAAAACGAGAAACAGAATCAGGATGAAGATTCTTTCTCGTTTTTTTTTTGTACTTACTTCTCATTCTATATTTCTATTTTTAAGAATTATATTTTTTATGCTATCTAACTTCATAGAGTTTGGAAAGTGTTAATAATAAATCTTGCTCTTCTTTTTTATTTTTATACCATTGTTATAAACTTAAATTTTAACGATTATAAATTTCATCAAAGCAAAAAGTCTATTACAAATTATAACATTTTTTGTACCTTAGAACCCTAGATAGAAAATCAAACCATCATTCCAATTTCTATCCTTAAAACAAGCGTAACAAAGAAAAATGGCAGCTGAACAAAAAGTAAAAATAGAACAACAACTTTGGAACATTGCAAACACCCTGAGAGGGAAAATGGATGCAGATGATTTTAGAGATTATATATTGGGATTCATTTTCTATAAGTACTTGAGTACGAAGATGGATTTGTATGCCAACGAAATTTTAAAACCAGATGGTTTGACTTTCAAAGAATTGGAAGGACACCCACAAGAAGCTGATTATATGGAAGCAGTAAAAGATGCTGCTTTGGATAAGTTAGGGTTTTTCTTGAAACCATCTGAATTGTTCGCTGAATTAGCAAGACGTGGGTCTTCGAGAACCTCAGACTCCACTACAGTTGGTGAAGATAATTTCATTTTAGGAGATTTAGCGAAAGTCTTGACCAACATTGAGCAAAGTACAATGGGGGCTGAAAGTGAAGAAGATTTCGGGAATTTATTTGCTGATTTAGATTTAACGAGCCACAAATTAGGGAAATCGGAAACAGATAAAAATGAATTGATTGTAAAAGTATTGGTTCATTTAGATGAAATTGATTTCGACCTTGAAAATACGGAAAGTGATATTTTAGGTGATGCGTACGAATATTTGATTGGACAATTTGCTTCTGGTGCAGGTAAAAAAGCAGGAGAATTTTATACGCCTCAACAAGTTAGTAGTGTTTTAGCACAATTGGTAACTGTTGGAAAAGACAAATTGAAAAGTGTGTACGATCCAACCTGTGGTTCTGGTTCATTGTTATTGCGTGTTGCAAAAGAAGTGAAAGAAGTGAGTGCGTTTTATGGGCAAGAAATGAACCCAACAACGTATAACTTGTGCCGAATGAATATGATTATGCACGATGTTCATTACAAGCGTTTCGATATTAAAAACGAAGATACTTTAGAACGACCTCAACACGTAGACCAACGTTTTGAAGCAATAGTTGCCAACCCACCGTTTTCTGCACAATGGAGCGCAAGCCCTTTGTTTATGACGGACGAACGTTTTTCTTCTTACGGTAAATTAGCCCCAAGTAGCAAAGCAGATTTTGCATTTGTACAACACATGGTGCATCAGTTAGCCGACAATGGAACAATGGCAGTAGTATTACCTCACGGCGTTTTGTTTAGAGGTGCAGCCGAAGGACATATTCGTGAATATTTAATAAAAGACAAAAATTACCTCGATGCCGTTATCGGTTTACCTGCAAATATCTTCTACGGAACAAGTATTCCAACGTGTATTTTAGTGTTGAAAAAAGATAGAAATAAGGACGCTGAGCGCAGTCGAAGCATATTATTTATAGATGCAAGCCAACATTTTGAAAAGGTAAAAACTCAAAACATGTTGCGTTTAGATGACATTTCTAAAATTATAACAACCTACGAAGAATATGCTTCCCCCTTAGGAGGGGGATTGAGGGGGAGGACAGGTGAAATTGTTTCTAAATATGCATACGTTGCAACGATTGAAGAAATAACTGAAAACGATTACAATCTAAATATACCTAGATATGTAGACACGTTTGAAGAAGAAGATACTGTTGATTTAACGTCTATTACAAAAGAATTACGTGAATTAGCCGATTTGGAAAAAACGACAAATTCTACTATTGAAGGTTTTTGTAAAGAATTAGGAATTGAAACACCATTTTGAGATTCTATTATGACAAAAAATAAAACCATTAGTATAGAAGGGGCTCAAATTACTATCATTTCTAATGAAAGTAAGCAAGAATATATTTCTTTAACTGATATGGCTCGTAGCCAAATGCAAGAGGTAGTTATTATTAAATGGCTTAGTCTTAAAAGTACTATTGAATATCTAGGTGAATGGGAAGCATTGTATAACCCTGATTTTAATTATACCGAATTCGGTACAATTAAAAATGAAGCTGGAAGTAATAATTTTGTGCTATCTGTAAAACAATGGATAGAAAGCACAGGAGCAATTGGATTAAGTGCCACGGCAGGAAGATATGGCGGTACTTATGGACACAAAGATATTGCTTTTCATTTTGGAATGTGGATTAGCCCGAAATTTCAGTTGCTTTTAGTAAAAGAATTTCAACGATTAAAGGAAGATGAAAATGATCGCTTGAAATTATCTTGGAATTTACAACGTACATTGGCTAAGGTTAATTACAAAATACACACCGATGCAATTAAGGAAAATTTGATACCCTCGTTGCTTACTAAAGAAAAAACCAATTTTATTTATGCTGATGAAGCAGATTTGTTAAATGTAGCCTTGTTTGGTAAAACAGCTAAACAATGGCGTGATGCTTCGACGAGCTCGGCAACTCACAAAACAGGAAACATAAGAGATGAAGCTACTTTAGAACAATTAGTAGTACTCTCTAACATGGAAAGCATAAATTCATTATTGATTCAACAAGGTTTAGCTCAAAGTGAACGCTTGATACAATTAAACAGAATTGCCATTTCTCAAATGAAATCTTTACTTGGAAATATGAACCTTAAAAAACTGAACGAATGATGGAAGTGAAAAAGTTGGTTCCTGAATTGAGGTTTAAGGGGTTTGATGAGGATACAAATTGTTTATATAAAAAGCACTCTTTTAATCAAATATTTCTTTTTTCTTCAGGGAAGAATATTAAACAAAATGAAGCATCACCAAGTTTTGAAATTCCTTGTGTTAGATATGGTGAATTATATCATATGTATAATGAAGTCATTCGTAATGTAATTAATAAAACAAATATCGATAAGTCTGAACTTGTTTTTAGTACTGGAGATGAAATACTGCTTCCTTCAGCAGGTGAAGACCCTTTAGATATTGGTTCAGCTTCAGCATTAACAATTCAAAATGTAGCTATTGGTAGAACCATAAATATTTTAAAACCTTTAAAGTTAGGTATTTATAATCAAATTTATGTATCATATTACATAAATCAAAAATTAAGAAAAAAAATTTCGACTTTAGCAAAAGGCGTTAGTATAAGTAATGTATATAATTCTGATTTAAAAACATTAGAGATTGTACTCCCTACCCTCCCCGAACAACAAAAAATAGCCTCTTTTTTAAGTGTCGTAGATGAAAAAATACAGCAACTTAATCGTAAAAAAGAATTGTTGGAACAGTATAAAAAAGGTGTAATGCAACAATTATTTTCTGGTAAATTGAGGTTTAAGGATGAGAATGGGGTTGAGTATCCTGAGTGGGAAGAGAAGAGATTGGGGGAGATATGTGCATTTTTTTCAGGAGGAACACCATCAAGTACAAAAAAGGAATATTATCAAGGAACTATTCCTTTCATAGGTTCTGGAAATATTTATGATTCAGAAGTATTTAATTATATTTCAGAAGCCGCTTTCAATGCTTCTTCAGCGAAAATGGTAGAGAAAGGAGATTTATTGTATGCTTTGTATGGAGCAAATAGCGGTGAAGTTTCAATCTCTAAATTGAATGGAGCGATTAATCAAGCAATACTATGTATTAGAACTGAAGAATGTATTGAATATTTGTATAACCTACTTCTTTTTAATAAAGAAAATATTGTTTCTAAATTTTTGCAAGGTGGCCAAGGTAATTTGTCTGCTCAAATAATTAAAAGATTAAAATATAATATACCTTCACTTCCAGAACAGCAAAAAAACGCCAATTTCCTATCAGGTATAGATAAAAAAATAGAAAGTACCACGCAACAAATCAACCAAACCCAAACGTTTAAAAAAGGGTTGTTGCAGAAAATGTTTGTGTGACTTCGAGAGCCTCAGTCGCCCAAACGGAGAACCTATATTATCCAATCAAATGGACTTGTTCTTCGAAATAATAAAATGTTAAAAATGAATAAAAAGTAAACCTACAAGTTGATTAAATGAAAATAGTTGATATATTTGCATATACATTGTTCGCTTTCCAGTACCAAGGAGAAGTGGATAATGAATATGATCGACTAATGGATAATTGGACAGATGTTAGTTTTCTTAGAAGTTATGCGAAAAAAAATAATGTAGAAAATATAAATCAATTTGTAAAAGACAGACTAAAAGATGCAGAACAGATTCAAGATTTATTGGAAGAAATCACAACAAACAATGAACCTTTAGAATTTTATTTTAGAACACTTTTTGACAATGAATCAGGTGCGAAGATTTTATCATTACAAAAAGGGAAAATTGAGAAGAATGGAATCAGATTGTATGCTATAAAAATTGATGAGAATTGTTTTGTAATTACTGGCGGAGCAATCAAAATGAGTCAAACAATGCAAGATCATCCCGATTCCAACGAAGAATTGAAAAAAATACACAGAGCAAAATCATTTTTACACGAAAACACGATAGTTGATAAAGATTCTTTTTACGAACTTATAAACGAACTTGAATGAGTAATATAGAAAAATTCAAAGCATTGGTCTCGTCCGAGAAAACCAATACAGTTGAAAAAAATAGAGCAAGAATAAAAAATAGAGCAATGTTGAGAGAATCTCAAAATATTGCTTTGAAAGTATTGGATAAATTAGATGAAATCGGTTGGTCGCAAAGAAAACTTGCGATTGAAATGGGAGTAAGTCCTCAACAAATTACAAAAATTGTAAAAGGTCAGGAAAACCTTACATTGGAAACACAAATTAAACTTCAGAACATTTTAAATATTCCAATTTTAGCTTCTTTTTATGAAGTTGAAGAAACTAAAATGTTTTCTGAAGAACCAATAACGAAAACCGAGAAATACTTTAAATTAGAATTTGATTACTTTTTAAATGAGTATTCACCTCAAGCTTTACAAGCATAATGGAAAAATCGATAGGCTTTGCTTTAGCAGCTATTAAAACGGAACAATTTGCAATATTTCCAGAAAATTTCTCACCGAAAAAAGATGCAAATGTTACTACTTCATTAGAATTTAAAATAAATGAAGTAGATAAAAGAATTGGTGTTTTTGCGACTTTCATTTTTGATAATTCAAAAAAAACATTTATAAAAATTCAGGTAAGTTGTCATTTTTCAGTTGCCCCAGAATCTTGGAACGATTTCAAAAAAGATAATTTTATAGTTTTTCCTAAAAATTTCCTAGGTCATTTAACGATGTTAACAATTGGAACTTCAAGAGGAGTTTTACACGAAAAAACAGAAGGTACGGAATTTAATAAATTTATTATCCCAACAATTAACGTGAATGACTTAGTAAATAAAGATACTGAATTTAATTTAAATCTATAGATGAATAAATAGTAAAGTGAGTCATCAATCAGAAACCTTACTAGAAAAAACAGTCAATTAATAAGATGTATGTAATAATTTACAAATGGATGGTTACATATACTAAAACACTGGATACTTAAACGTTAAATGAAAACATTAAACATTAACAACTTTGAAATTTTGTATACGACTGCATTAAAAAAGTTTTATATTTGTAACAACAGTACCCGTAATGCATACCGTAAGCTCTGCATTCGGGTCATTTTTTTTTGTACCAATGGCAAATAAACCTGCATACACTTTATTCCCAACTATAAACTTGGTTTTTTAAATAATTGGAAAAACGAACCTCTTTGGATATGAGTCATCAATCAGAAGCATTACTAGAAAAAAACTTAATCAATCAATTAATAGGATTAGGTTATTCATCTGTTAAAATTCAAGATGGTGAAGCATTGGTTGCCAATCTAAAAAGTCAATTGGAACTTTTCAATGAAACGACTTTTACAACAAAAGAATTTGATGCCATTTTAAATCATTTAGCGAAAGGAAACGTATTTGAAAAAGCCAAAACGTTAAGAGACCGTTTTCAATTGACAAAAGAAGATGGAACTTCATTTTACGTTCGTTTCTTTAACAAAGAAGATAACGGTAAAAACCTTTTTCAAGTAACCAATCAAGTGACAGTTGAGGGATCTTTTTTAAATCGTTATGACGTTACTTTGTTAGTGAATGGTTTGCCTTTGGTTCAGATAGAATTGAAACGTTCAGGTTTGGAAATCAAAGAAGCATTCAATCAAATCAATCGTTACCAATTGCATTCGTTTTGGAGTAATCACGGTTTGTTTCAATACGTTCAGTTGTTTGTTATTAGTAACAAAGTCAATACAAAATATTTAGCAAATAATCGCTTGCAATCTGTTAAACAGACATTTTACTGGGCAGACGAAAAGAATAAAAACATTACCGATTTAACGGAGTTTACAAAAGCCTTTTTAAACCCAATACATCTGGGTAAAATGGTGGCGCATTACATCGTTATCAATGAAACTCACAAAGTAATGATGGTGTTGCGTCCGTATCAATATTACGCAACGGAAGCCATTATCAAACAAGTTTCTCAATCAAATGAGAATGCCTATATCTGGCATACAACAGGTTCTGGTAAAACCTTGACATCATTCAAAGCAAGTCAAATTTTAGTAGAATTACCGCAAGTGCATAAAGTTGTATTTGTAGTCGATAGAAAAGATTTGGATTACCAAACAATGAATGAGTTCAATGCATTCAAGAAAGACAGCGTTGATGTTACTGATAATACGCAATCGTTAGTCAGGCAATTAACGGACAATACGAAATTGGTACTAACAACCATTCAAAAACTGAACAATGCTATTTCAGACCGTTTTAAGTCGAGTATAGAATCGTTGAGAAACGAGAAAATTGTTTTCATTTTTGACGAATGTCACAGAAGTCAGTTTGGAGAAACTCACGGAAGAATAACTGAGTTTTTTGCAAAAAGTCAATTAATCGGGTTTACAGGAACTCCAATTTTTGCTGAAAATGCAACAAAAAATGAATTAGGAAAACGTACAACCAAAGATTTATTTGGAAACTGTTTACATAAATATGTGATTACTGATGCTATTCGAGATGAAAATGTACTTCGTTTTGGTATAGAGTATGTAGGAAAATACAAAGATAAAAGTAATGCCTTTATTGATATTGAAGTTGAAGATATTGATAAAAAAGAAGTACTCGATTCTGAAAA
>CALPVI020000079.1 GCA_943326975.2 Actinomyces viscosus
AAAAACGTAGCAAAGTTTTTAAAATAATCCCATCTATTTAGAACAAAATAGGGGGTTACAGATATTGGATATGTTGATGGTATGTCAAATTCTATTTCCGCTTTGGCGGAACTGTAGAATTTCCCAAAATACGAGTTACCTTTAATATTGATTCCAATTTTTCCAACATGACGGTATGAAACCCCAATAAAACCAGTATTTATAGGTCTTGATGAGTAACTACCTCCAGCTTCAAATTTAAATTCTTTAGATTTTCTAATTTCTAATTTTAATGAATAGGTTGAATCCGTTTTTTGCGTTAATGTCGGATAAATAAAATCAATTTGAGGGGAGGAGTAGAGTCTGAAAAATCTTTTTTCTAATTGATCAGCATTAATTGATTTACCAACTTTTGTATTGAACATTGAGTGTTGGGCATAAAGAATAGGTTTTTGCTTATTTGAATTTGTTTCAATTTCTGAGATTGTAAGCGATAATGTTTCTTCTTTGAATTTTATTCTTTTGTTTTCTAAATCTTTTATCTCTCTTTTATTTTCGATATGTTTTTTAAGTTCTGCTATTAAAGGAAGAGTAGAGTTATAACCATCTTCAATTGCTTGTTTTACATCTTCGAAATCGAATGTGGTTACATTTGTTTTAGGCTGTATAATGATTCCATATTCACATGGTAATTCAAATGAAGTATAAGAAACAGACATATTAATCATTTGGCTTAGTAAATCATCTTCTGTTGCAGGTTCAGCATTGAAAGAAACATTACTACCTATAATGAAATCTGGATTGAAATCATGGTACATTACATTTGCTGGGAAGTTATTATATAAGCCGCCATCAAATAATAGTTTTCCGTCTATTTTGATAGGACTCAAGTAAAAAGGAAATGTCATCGAAGCACGAACAGCTTGGTTTAAATCACCTTGCGAAAAAGTAATCGACTTTTTACTTGAAATATCTGACGCAACGCATCGGAAAGGGATAAATAGGCTGTCAAAGTTTTTATTGTGGCTAGCGCTTACTGTACCTAGAGTTTTTAACATTTCAAAATCTAAGTAGCTGGAAGATATGAAATTAGTAGGTAATGATTTTTTTATTAGTCCGTTAAGTGTAAAGTTGAAATTCAGTATACTTGCGTTGTTATCATCTTCTCTAAGGGCAAATCGTTGAGAAGGTTTGATTTTACCGTTTGTCATCAATTGAAATTCATCGCTTAAAACATAGCGCTCTATTTCATTTGGACTATAACCTGCGGCATACATTGCTCCAATCAAAGCACCTGCTGAAGTACCTGTAATATAATCAATTGGAATATTGTTTTCTTCTAGTGCTTTTAAAACTCCAATGTGAGCAAAACCAGTTGCACCACCACCACTCAATACTAATCCAATTTTTTGTTGCGAGAAACCATTCCCAAATTGGAAAATAAAAATAAATAAGATGATAATATATCGAAAGTGTGGCTTCAAATTCGTTCTTTTGTACAAAATTAGTAAGATTTTTGAAAGATATAGGTTTGAATATGATAAATGGTAGTGATGAACAAGGTAATATCTTAATTACCTTAAAAACGTTATTTGGTTTCGAAGAGGTTTTGAAAGAGGAATTAAATGAATTGGGATACAATGATGTAAAAGTTTTGAATCGTGCCGTTCAGATTTCGGGTACTTGGAGAGATGTTTATTTTTTGAATTTATATGTAAGATGTGCAATTTCTATTTTGGTCGAAATCGAAAAGTTTTTTATTCGTGACGAAAAAGATTTGTATAAGAAATGTATGAAAATTGATTGGTCAAAATATTTTGATGTAAATAAAACCTTTGCAGTTAAAGGTGCTGTTTTTTCTGATTTATTTTCTCATACGCAATATCCATTTTTGGTTGTTAAAGATGCAATATGTGATGTGTTTAGAGATAAAGATGGTATTCGTCCAGATGTAAATATTAAAACACCTCAAATTTTATTTGATGTTTACATCAATAAACAAAATGTAATTGTTTCTTTGAATACAAGTGGTGCGCCATTGTTTCAAAGAGGATATAGAGAAGCTGTAGGTGATGCACCTTTAAATGAAGTTGCAGCAGCAGGTTTGATTAGAATGTCAGGTTGGGATAGAAAATCAATGTTTGTAGATCCATTTTGTGGTTCAGGAACATTATTAATCGAAGCAGCATTGTTAGCTTCAGGTATTCCTTCAAATATTGAAAGACAACATTATGCATTTAAAAACTTTGCCAATTTTGATACAAAAGTTTGGAATGAAATCTATGAAAATGCACCTAAAAGATGCACCTCTTTACCTTGTAAAATAGTTGGTTCTGATATTAGTTCAGAAATGGTATTAAAAGCAAGAAGGAACTTGAGAGGTTTACCAATAGGTCGTTTTGTAGAAGTTGAAAATTTAGCATTTGAAGAATTAAAAAATCCAGTAGAATCTGGTGTTATGGTTACAAATCCACCTTATGGAGAAAGAATGGGGGAGGATATTGAAGAATTGTATTCTAAATTAGGAGATTGGATGAAAGCTGAATTGAAAGGATTTACATGCTGGATTATTTCATCAAGTGAAGAGGGTTTCAAAACTGTAGGTTTACGTCCTGAAAGAAAAATTAAATTATTTAATGGTGATTTAGAATGTAGTTTCCGTAAGTATTCTATTTATGATGGCTCTAAAAAAGGAAAATATATAAATACTGAAGAAACTACAGAAGAAGAGTAATTATTGATTTTTTTAATAGTAAAGCCTAATTTTTCTTTTGATGAATTAGGCTTTTTCATTTAATAATTGATAGGTCTTAAGATAAAAAAAAAGTTGCCTAATCTATTATTAGGCAACTTTTTTCTAATTATTTATATTAATTATCTTTTGCTAATCTCAACATAGTTTAAGTTTGTTGGACCAGTGTAAATTTGTCTTGGACGACCGATTGGTTCATTTCCTTCAGTCATTTCTTTCCATTGAGCAATCCATCCAGGTAGACGTCCGATAGCAAACATCACTGTAAACATTTCAGTTGGAATGTTTAAAGCTTTGTAAATGATACCAGAATAGAAATCTACGTTTGGATACAAGTTTCTTGATTTGAAATATTCGTCTTCTAAAGCAACTTGCTCTAATCTTTTTGCAATAGCTAATAATGGATCGTTAACGCCTAATTTTTCTAAAATTTCGTCACATGCTTTTTTGATAATTTTCGCACGTGGATCAAAGTTTTTATAAACTCTATGACCGAATCCCATTAAACGGAAAGAGTCATTTTTATCTTTCGCTTTTAATACCCATTTATCAACATCACCACCATCTTTCGCGATTTTTTCTAACATTTCAATTACCTCTTGGTTAGCTCCACCATGAAGTGGACCCCATAATGCTGAAATACCAGCAGAGATAGAAGAATATAGGTTTGATTGAGAAGATCCAACAACTCTTACAGTTGAAGTAGAACAGTTTTGTTCGTGATCAGCATGTAAGATTAATAATTTATTTAAAGCGCTAGAAACAACTGGGTCAACTTTATACTCTTCAGTTGGCATAGCAAACATCATGTGTAAAAAGTTTGAACAATAGTCAAAATCATTTTTAGGATACATGAATGGGTGACGCATTGCATTTTTGTATGACCAAGCTGCTAAAGTTGGTAATTTTGCTAATAATCTGTGAATAGTTAAATCTTTTGCTTCAGCACTTCTATTAGGATCTAAAGATTCTGGGTAAAAAGTAGATAAAGAACATACCATAGATGCTAAAACTCCCATTGGGTGAGCTTTTGCAGGATATGCTTCGAAGAATTGTTTCATGTCTTCGTGAACAAGCGTATGTTTTGTAA
The DNA here is from genome assembly GCA_943326975.2 of Actinomyces viscosus. Taxonomy (GTDB): domain Bacteria; phylum Bacteroidota; class Bacteroidia; order Flavobacteriales_D; family Crocinitomicaceae; genus CAIUKX01. Next base: position 3,822 of record CALPVI020000079.1, read on the forward strand.
TGCTATTTATGAAAGAATCTAACTCTTTTTGAGTTGGTAATGTTCCGTAAATCAATAAGTAAGCTACTTCTAAAAAACTTGCTTTTTCAGCTAATTGTTCGATAGGGTAACCTCTGTAGTGAAGAATTCCTTCTTCTCCATCTAAAAATGTAATTGCACTCGTGCAACTTCCTGTGTTTTTAAATCCTTGATCAATAGTTATGTATCCAGTTTCAGCTCTTAAAGCACTTATGTCGATTGCTTTCTCATTTTCTGTACCTTCAATAACTGGGAATTCATATACTTTCCCGTTTAATTCAATCTTAGCAATTTCGCTCATTTTATATACTATTTGATTTTTATATCCTATAACTTGTCGCCTAAATTAATAAACAATTTCTTTAAAAAAAAGGGTTATTAAAATATCTTTTATTTTTTTTATAATTCTGTTAAATTTCTTTATAGACAACTATTATTACAGATTTTCTAAGGTGTAATTTAGTAACATTGTGTATAAGTGATAACGTGTATTTCCACCACGAATACTATGATTTCTATTTGGATATATAAACTGAGAGAATTGTTTGTTTGATTTAATTAGTGCATTCGTCATTTCCATGGTATTTTGATAATGAACATTGTCATCAGTTGAGCCGTGAATAATGAAATAATTTCCTTTTAATTGAGAAACAAAATTGATAGGCGAATTGTTTTCGTAGCCTGACTTATTTTCCTCGGGAGTTCGCATATATCTTTCTGTGTAAATATTATCATAATATTTCCAATTTGTAACTGGTGCTACTGCTATTCCGGTTTTGAAATGATCAGCTCCTTTTGTAATTGCTAAAGAAGTTAAATAACCACCAAAACTCCAACCTTGAATTCCTAAACGTGTAGAATCAACATAAATTAATTTTTTAACTTCTTTCGCAGCTGCTATTACATCTTCAACTTCTAATTTCCCTAATTGTAAATAGGTACTTTTTTTGAATTCCGTCCCTCTATACATTGTTCCTCTTGGATCAATTCCAATTACGATATATCCTTTTTGAGCAAGCAGTTGATGATATAAATAATCACCACCAGCATAAGAGTCAGTAACTAAATTGAAATGAGGCCCCCCATATACATGGAAATAAACAGGATATTTTTTTGATTTATCGAAATTAGAAGGTTTAATAATCCAAGCGTTTAAGTCTTGTGAAGCTCCTTTAATTGTGATAAATTCTTTTGAAGGTAAGTTATATGATTTTAATCGATCATTTAGTTCTTTGTTGTCTTCAATAATTTGAAGTTCCTTACCATTGGCATCACATAAAGTGTAAATTGTTGCTGAATTGGCAGTTGAAAATGATTTTATGAAATAATTCATTCCATTTGAAAACTCTGCATCGTTCGTACCCTTCTCAGAACTGATGGAGACTTTTTCATTACCAGAAATATGAATCTTATATAAGCCTTTATAAAAAGCATCTTTTTCTGCAGACGAATAATAGATGGTTTGCGTGTTTTCGTTAATCCCTAAGAATTCTATAACGTCAAATTTACCTTTTGTAATTTGTTTTGATTCACCATTAAAATTAATTTGATAAATGTGGTTGTATCCATCAATTTCACTTGTTCGAATGATTGTTTTCCCATCTTTTAAAATGGAAAGGTTATCATCTATTTCTACATAGGTAGATGATTTTTCTTCAAAAAATACATTAGAAATAATTCTTTTTTTATTGAAATTAATTAAGTGATATTTTAACTCATTTTGATGTCGATTCAATGTTTGAATAATTAAATTATTTTCATTGTTTGCCCATTTTAATCTTGGAATATATTCATATTTTCCTAATTCTATTTTTGAGATTCTCCCTTTTTCTAAATCTAAAATATGAGCAGTGACTACAGAGTTTTTTTCTCCTGCTTTTGGATATTTATAAGTATATAAATCAGGGTATAAGTTGTTGTAAAATGAAAGTGTAAATTCTTTAACTTGTGATTCATTGAATTTTAAGAAGGCGATATATTTTGAATCTGGCGACCAATCATAACCTTTTGTGATAGCGAATTCTTCTTCGTATACCCAATCAGTTGATCCATTTATTATATTATTTTGTTTACCGTCTTTGGTGAGTTGTTTTACTTTATTTGTTGTTAAATCTTTTACATATAAGTTATTACCATGAATAAATGAAACTTTTGATCCGTCAGGTGAATATTCTGCTAAAGTTTGTGGTGAATGTTTACTGTCTAAAGGTTGAAGTAGTTTGGTTGTTAAGTCATATAAGTAATAGACAGCTGTAAAACTTCTTCTATAGACATATCTAGTCTCTGTTTTTAATAAGAGTTTTGTTTCGTCTGAATTAAACTCATAACTATCAATGATTAATTCTTTACCGTCATCTTTTAAATTCTCGAACTTTAAAATTACTTCACCTTGACCTTTATAATTAAGAAAAGTATGTTTTGTAATTACATTTTTACCATCAATTACAGAAATTTTTGAAAAATGTTCGCCATCATTCATAGAATTGAATCCTTCTATAGTTTTTTGTGTAAACTCTTTTGATTTCCAGATTTTTTCAACTGTTAATTCTTGCGAATGAGATGTTGTGATGAAAAAAATGATGCATAAAGCAGATAATAATTTCATGTTAAATAGTTTTTTTTAATTTTTGTTTTTAAAAGTAATTACAATTTTTTTTAAAATTGTACAATGAAATCAATCATTTTTTTGAATATCCTTTTTTTATTCAATTTTCATTTCAATTATAGTCAAACTACTTTGCCTAGTGTATGGAGTTTCTCTCAGGTTAATTATCCGAAAGGTTGGTATGCGAATGGGACAAACTTTTATACTGGTTCTGGAAATTCTGCTCCTGCATGTAAGTTTGATACCCAAGGGGATAATTTAATTATATCATTTTTAAACGAACCTTCTACTCTTCAATTTTATATAGGTGGTTACTTATTTTCAGGAGGTGAATTTATAGTAGAGGAGTCAAATGATAGTTTGCTATGGAATGTGAATAAAAGTTTTAAAACTCTCAATTCTTCCTATCAAAAGTATATATTGAATTTGTCAATTCAAACTCGATTTGTACGCTTTTGTTATTTATCAAAAAATGCAGGAAATGTTGGGATAGATGATATTGAGATAAATCCGGTTAATGCTGTAAATACAGCCAAGATTTCAATTTATAATGATACAATCGAGATTTATGATCAATCAATTATTCAATTTTCTTCTCCTTTAAATCAAACTTTAAGTATTCAACTAAAAATTGAAAATAAAGGAATAGATCCATTAATACTTTCAAGCTTTCAATTAATTGGTCAAGCAAAAAGTGATTATACTTTTGTTAATCAGTTGGATACCTTGAATTCTTTAGATGTTCGAATTTTGGAGATTCATTTCCGTCCATCTGAAATTGGTGATCGAAATACCTTTTTAAAATTTAAGACTAATTCAGTAAACGCAGATAGTATTTCAATTTTCTTAAATGGTATTGGCGGTAATTTTTCAACCGAACCCCAAATTAGACCATCTATTCTTTTATTTTCGGAAGTTAAAACCTATCGATTTAAAGGCGAATTAAATTCTGGA